>JBEDTP010000121.1:0-4343 GCA_040119075.1 Flavobacterium sp. | reverse complement strand
GTTTTTTTCTGATAGAAAGCTTAATGAATTTATAATTCAGATAAAAGTAATCTTATATGAGATAAAGTGTAAAACAAAAAAAGTCCTGCATTACAGGACTTTTTTTGTTTATAGTTTTCCTGAAGCTTTCAGGTTCTTTTCGATGGCATGTCCAGGTCTAGACCATTTAGGTTTTTCACCTAGTGATTGAAATTCTGAATTCTCAGCTTCAATAGTTTGTGGTTGAACTTTTTTTGTAAAAGGTTTTTGCGGATTAAGCCCAAGTAATTCAAACATTTTCATGTCTTCATTTACATCTGGGTTTGGAGTAGTTAATAGCTTATCTCCAGCAAAAATAGAATTAGCTCCAGCAAAGAAACACATAGCTTGTCCTTCTCTACTCATTTGAGTTCTTCCTGCAGATAAACGCACTTGTGTTTCAGGCATTACAATTCTTGTTGTAGCAACCATTCTCACCATTTCCCAGATAGAAACCGGTTTCTGGTCTTCAAGAGGCGTTCCCTCAACTGCTACAAGTGCATTAATTGGGGTTGATTCTGGTTGTGGGTTTAGGGTTGATAAAGCAACTAACATACCTGCTCTGTCTTCAATATTTTCGCCCATTCCAATAATTCCACCACTACATACTGTAACATTCGTTTTACGAACATTGTCAATAGTATCTAATCTATCTTGATAACCTCTTGTTGAAATTACTTCTTTATAATATTCTTCAGATGAATCTAAGTTATGGTTGTAAGCATATAAACCTGCTTCTGCTAAACGTTGTGCTTGATTTTCGGTAATCATACCTAGAGTACAACAAACTTCCATGTCAAGTTTGTTAATTGTACGAACCATTTCCAATACATCATCAAATTCTTTTCCGTCTTTTACGTTTCTCCAAGCAGCTCCCATGCAAACACGAGAACTTCCAGCTTCTCTTGCGCGCAAAGCTTGCGCTTTTACTTGTGAAACCGACATTAAATCGTTTCCTTCAATATTAGTGTGATAACGTGCGGCTTGTGGGCAATAACCACAATCTTCAGAACAACCACCGGTTTTAATCGATAATAAAGTAGATACTTGAACTACATTTGGGTCATGATATTCTCTGTGAATTGATGCAGCTTCGTATAATAAATCCATTAAAGGTTTATTGTAGATAGCTATTATTTCTTCTTTCGTCCAATTATGTCTAGGTGAAACCATACTTTTTTATTTATGCTCCAAAAGTAACAAATAACTTTAGAAGAATAAAAAAATATAACTTGTAATTAATATTTTGGATTTACAACTACATCTTTCCAATATTGCATTAGTGCGAAAGATCCAATTAAGCTTGATGCAATACCTTCAAAAAACAATACACTACAGTATTTTATAATATTTGTTTTTCCAAGAAAGAAAAAAGTATCGGACAGTGTCGAAAGGTAAGATTCGCCCCCTTTTATGTACACATATATTATCAGTCCAACTATTCCCAGAAAAACCCCAATAACTCCAGTTTTAAAACCAGATAATAGATTTTCTAAATAATCAGTAAGGCCGTTTTGCATGTTGTTCTTTATTGTTTTGTTAATACCATACAAAACAATAAGCGCATTTAACGCTCTTAAATGGTTTTTATTTGCGAGACCTAAAAAGTCCATTGAGAGGAAGAATAACCCGATTCCTAAAAAAATAAGGAATCCGTTTCTGAGTTCAACATTATTTTTCATAATAAAAATGGTTTTAGACAATTAAAGTTACAAAAAATAATTTTAAGTATTTGAAAGTCAGTTAATAATTAACCATTCATTATGAAAAAAATAATCCCATTTTGCTTTAGCAAAATCTGTTTTTGGGTCAATTAAAGTTTTTAATGGTTTTCTATTTATAGAGTTCTTGCAGTCAATAAATATTGAAATATCTTTCCCTTCAAATTCTTTTTTTATTCTTTGACAATATTGCCAAATGAAATCAGGTTTTGTGGCCAATTGCCTAGCTTGTTTATTTGATAGATTCTTATGATAGTCATAAATAAAAGTCTCGTTGGTTCTATTGTCCTTAATTTTAATTATAATATATCCTGATCTTTCTCTTAGCATCATGCGCCAACTTAATCTGTGTCCTTCTTCTGTCCAAAAAACATCTCCTTCAATAAAATGATGTCTTAAAGGGAGTATTAGTTGAATTATAATGTATGGGAAGAAAAGGTATTTTACAATCTTTGAAGATGAAAAATCTAATTCTTCGGTTGTTAAAACTACAGGTTTTTTTTTAAAAAAAAGTTTTCGAATAGTTTCAGGTTCGTAGAAAAACAAAATAAAAGTTAAGGCAAAAAAAGGAAAAATTCCTATTTGTAAAGTAATTGCATTAAATAAATGGAATATTACTGAACATATTAAGGCAATTGTTCGAGTGCTTTTAAAAAGGAAAAGAGGTATAATTAATAAATCAAATAATATACCGGCGTAGGCTATGAATAGATAAAACCATTTTTGTGAGAATAAATCTAAGAAAAAAGGTCTTGTTGTTGTTCCTTGTAGTAAATTTTTAGTAAATGTGCCGTCTAACCAGTCAGGATAAATTTTAGCAATTGATGCATAAAAATAGACGATAATTATTTGAGTGATAAATAATAAAGAAACCCATTTAGGCATTGTTAGCTTTTTTTCAACAAATCCAAACTTAACATCTAATGATGTATGTTTATTAGCGGGTAAAAAAATCATGCAAAAACTTATCAATAACAATAGGTAATAATGATTATTGTAAGATGACTTTTGCATAAAATACACTCCAGCCCATAAAAGTGTATAAGTTATTATTGAATATCTGTATTTTAACCCTAACATTATACAGACACCAACTAATCCCATACCTGCAAAATATATATACATTAAATTGTTTGGAAGTGGCTGTAACCATTCTAGTCCAATAAATGAAAATGTAAACTGGGGGTCAATTAGTACTTTTTTAACCCAACCGGTCAAAATTGCACCAAAACTTTCACATGCAATTAGAAATCCAAAGAATATTCTGAAAGCGATTAATGGAGAATTATCTATAGATTTAAATAAAGAATTTTTCATAAATTATTTTTAATGAATTCTCTAGATGTAGATTCGTCTTTTTTAAGTTGAGATTTTAATTCATCCAATGAATTGTATTTTTTTTCGTCTCTTATTCTATAATAAATATCAATCTGAACCGCTTCATCGTAAATGTTTTTATTGAAATCAAAAAAATGAACTTCAATTTTTTGGCCTAATCCTTCAACGGTTGGGTTTACACCTATGTTCATCATTCCGAAATATTTTACGTTATTTATTTTACTAGAAATAATATAAACACCATTTCTAGGAATTAATTTATAATTTTCAGAAATCTCAATATTTGCCGTTGGAAAACCTATTGTTCTGCCTATTTTTTTCCCCGTAACGATTTTTCCAGATAAAAAATAGTTGTACCCTAAATAGTTGTTTGCGGTAAAAACATTTCCATCCAGAAGTGCTTTCCTTATTTTAGTTGAACTTATCGCAATATCATCAATTTCCCTCGCTGAAATTTCTATAACTTCAAAGTCGTATCTTTTTCCAAACGCTGTTAAATCGTTAATTGTAGCTGTTCTATTTCTTCCAAATCTATGGTCATGACCTATGATTATAATTCCAATATTTAATTTTTCTACTAAAATATCTTTAACAAATTCTTCGGCACTTAATCTAGAAAATTCTAGATCAAAAGGGTGCACTATTAGATTTTCAATCTCTAATTCAGATAAAAGTGATTCTTTTTCTTGAATTGTATTCAATAGTTTTATAGATGAATCCTGCTGTAAAACCATTCTAGGATGCGGAAAAAATGTTAAAACAATACTGTTGTAATTATTTTCTAGAGATAGTTGAACTACTTTTTTTAACACATATTTATGCCCTATATGAACTCCATCAAATGTTCCTATCGTGATAACAGATTTATTTAAAGGTGTTTTGAAATTGTCTAAATTGTTAAAAGTTTTCAAGGTAATGTTTTTTACAAATTTAGGATTAGATTCTTAAAAAGTTAGATTATACAACACATTTTTTTTATTTTTTAAACAAAACGCTTTTTTTTTGTTATATTTGTTTATTAATCGTAAAATTTTACCAAAAATGAAAAAAACATTACTATTATCTGTTTTTTCATTGTTAGTGTTTAACTTAGGTTTTTCACAAACTGAAAGAGCATGGTCGCAAGTAACGTCTCAAAACATTAAGAAAAATAAAAATGTTGAAAGAGAGTCGTTTCCTCAAGAGTTTAAGTTGATGCAATTAGATGCTTCAATCTTAAGACAAACATTAAGAAATGCACCAGATCGAACTTCGAGAGCTTCAAGA
>JBEDTP010000120.1:0-4352 GCA_040119075.1 Flavobacterium sp. | reverse complement strand
AGCCTATTGCAGAGCTTTATAATGTTAAAGCTATTCCAGCAATGTTCATCTTAGATGTTAATGGAAATATTGTAGCAAGAGACTTAAAAGGTGAAGCATTAAAAGCTAAAGTAGAAGAGTTATTAGCTAAATAATTTATTCATTTTATATAAAATATTAAAAATCTCCTCAGGGAGATTTTTTTTATACTTTTCATTATCAATCAATTAAAAAAAAGTAGAAAAATTGTATAAATTTTGTTTGTTACTAATGAAAAACAATTCTATATTTGCCCCGTTGAAAGCAGTTTGAGACTGCTGACGTTGGGGAGATACTCAAGCGGCCAACGAGGGCGGACTGTAAATCCGCTGATTACATCTTCGCAGGTTCGAATCCTGCTCTCCCCACAAACAAACCTGAGCATTAAGCTCAGGTTTTTTTATTTATAAAAACTACTTCATTAAATTAAAAAATACACATTGTCCGACAAAAAATACACATTGTCGAATTATCTTACATGTATTACTAATAACATACTAAAATCAATACATTTGCGCGTTTTTAAAATGCAAAATGAAACTCCAACAAGAATTAGCTATATTAAATACCTATATAATAAATCCTGAAACTGTTTACAATACAGTTCTTTATATAGGAATACCTTTTTTAGTCGTTTTAATTTTAATTATAATTTTATCTATTTTAATTAATAGAATTAAATCTGATAACATTTTAAAAGAGAAAAATAAATGGAATACTGATATAGACACACTATTAACAGAAATTTTATTTATTAACATAAGTACAGCGGAAATAAAGTTAAAAATTGAAGATTTTAAAAAAAATAAACCCATCAATAAAAAATGGTTTAAGGATCAAATTCTTTACAAACTAATTGATATTAAACAAAATATATCGAATGTAAATGCACATAAAGTTATTTTAGTATATAGACTTTTTAAACTTCAAGATTACACTAAAAAATTAAGAGAAAACAATAAATGGTATTTTAAGTCTTTGGCCATCTATCACTATCAAATGCTTGACTATAAAATTAAAAAAGGATATATAAAACCGCTTTTAAATCATGAAAGTACATTATTAAGGTCAAATGCATTAATCGCTCTAATATCCTTAACGGATGAAAAACTTAATTTTATTAAGAACTTAGGCCATATTATTACCAAATCGGATGAGTTAAAAATTATTGACGCGGTTAAAAACGGAAAAACAAGTGTCCCAAAGAAAATTAGTAATTGGCTTAAAAGTGAAAACGATTCTGTAATACTATTAGCAATTAAATTATATGTTATTGAAAATAAAAACATTCCAACAAAACATATTGAAAAGCTAATACTTAGCCCAAACAAAAGAATAAGAAGGCAAATCATTTTAGCCATTAGAGAATTAAAAATTACAGGGACTAATAATTTACTAATAAGTGCATTCAACTCAGAGAATAACATTAGAAATAAAATCTCTATAATTAAAACATTAGGCTTAACCGGAGATGAAAATACATTAGTATTTTTTCAAACTATTTTAAAAGAAGAAAAAAATATTGACATTATTTTTGAATGTATAAAAAGTCATCATTTAATTCAAAAAATTGAGAAAATTGAAAAAGGCTTTTATATAAATATAGAAGAGTCTACCTTAGATAATATTGAACTACATATTAAAAACCCCTATTTAAATTGAACAATTTAGAACATTTTATAAAAGGATTTGAAATTTTCACTGCCTTTTATTCTTTTTCATATATAACTATATATTTGCTATTGGCAATATTATCATATTTTGCTATTAAAAAACATTATAACTCTAAATATACGTTACATAAAAAAGTTGTAATTAAATCTAATTATGCTTTAGGTGTAAGTATAATTGCTCCAGCTTTTAATGAAGGATTAACTATCGTTAGCAATACAAAATCATTATTATCTCAAGAATATCCAAAATTTGAGGTAATAATAATAAACGATGGAAGTACAGATAACACATTAGAACAACTTGTAACTGAATTTGAACTAATTGAAGTTCCTTTTTATTATAAAGAACAAATACCAACCCAAAAAGTAAGAGGACATTATAAATCTACAAATCCCTTATATTCAAAACTATTAATTATTGATAAAGTAAATGGAGGAAGTAAAGCAGATGCATCTAATGCAGGTATAAATTCTGCAAAATATTCTTTGTTTTTATGTACAGATGTTGACTGTATATTAAGAAAAGATACTATTGTTATGCTTATAAAACCATTTATAGAAAGCAAAACAAAAGTAATTGCTACAGGTGCTACAATTAGAATTTCTAATTCATGTGAGTTTAAAGATGGAAAACTAGCTGTATCACATTACCCTAAAAACTTCTTCGCAAGATTTCAGGAACTAGAATATATTAGATCTTTTATTTTTGGAAGAATGGCATGGAGTAAAATGAACAGCTTATTAATTGTTTCTGGTGGATTAGGGCTTTTTGATAGACGATTAGCAATTAATGTTGGAGGTTATTGGCACAAGTCATTAGGTGAAGACATTGAGCTGATTATAAGAATGCGTAAAAGAATGCATGAGCGAAAAAAAGATTATAAAATATCATATATTCCTGAAACTCTTTGTTGGACCGAAGTTCCAAGTACACTTAAAATATTCTTAAGACAAAGAACTCGTTGGGCAAGAGGGCTTTTTCAAACCTTATATCTACATAAAAATATTTTGTTTAATCCAAAATATGGAAAAACAGGCTCTTTAGCTTTTCCATATTTTATCTTTTTTGAATTTTTGGTACCAATTTTAGAAGTTACAGGACTAATTGTACTATTAATTGATTATTTATTCTTTTCTATTAACTATGATTTTTTATTAATCATTTCAGTTTTTGTGTATTTATTTTACACTTCAATAACTTTAGTATCAATACTACTTGATCAATTATTAAACAGACAATATTCTAACAAAAAAGAAATATTAACTCTAATTTTAATGGTTTTTTTAGAACCAATTATTTATCACCCTATTAATATTTATGCATCTATAAAAGGGTACATAAGTTTCCTAGTTGGCAGAAAACAGGATTGGGGAACAATGCCAAGAAATGGATTTAATAACACTATTGAATAACAATGAAAAAATTATTATATATTTTTGGGGGTCTGGCTCTTTTATTTAGCATTAGTTCATTTGGACAAGATGTTGATAGCTTATTAATTGTTACATTAAATAAAACTAAAAACTCAGAATTTCCTGAAGCACTTAAAACCGCAAATAAAGCACTTAAAATTGCTCCTAACTATCTAGACTTTCATTTAGTAAAAGGTCAAATTCACTATAAAATCAATAGCTTAGATTCAGCTAAGTTTTTTTTAAAACATGTTATTAAAGAAAATGACTCGTATTTAGAAGCACATGCCTTTTTGATTAATACATATTTAAAAGAAAATAATTACAATGATGCTTTAAAAACAACAAATTCAGCAATTGAAAAATTTCCATTTGAAAAACAATTTCAACTTGAAAAGTTAAAAATTCTTAAGCTCCTTAAAGATGATGAACAGGTAATACTTTTTTTAAATGTTTTAGTTGCAAAATATCCAGAAGATATTGAACTAAAAACAGAATTAAGTCGATTAAATTCTATCTATAATCACAATAGAATTGGAGTAAATTACAACTTAACCTTATTTAATAGAGAAGAGCAAGGTCCTTGGCATTTATCTGGAATTGAGTATATTCATCAGAAGAAAAAATATTCTTTAATTGGGCGAATAAATTTAGCTGATAGAAGAAGTGCCGGTACATTCTACAATCAAGGCATACAATATGAATTAGAATCTTACTTTACAACTAGTCCAAAAACATATTCATTTATAAATTTAAGTTATAGTAATGATATTGTATTTCCAAAATTACGTTTTTCATATTCTTTTTTTAGAAACATGGGAAAGGGATGGGAAGGAGATTTAGGGTTAAGGTATAACAAAACAATTGATCAATATTTTTATACGGGAGTATTTGGAATCGGTAAGTACACAGGATCTTATTGGTTTAATATAAAATCTTACTTTTTAAACGACAACAGTAAAATATACCCCGCATTTACAAGTACAATTCGGAAATATCGAAACACAAAATTTGATTATTATTCTTTAATTATAGGATATGGAACATCTCCAGATGAACTTTATTATCTTGGCTTGGTTCCTGAAAGATTTGCTTTAGAGTCATATAGAGTTGGAATCGGATATAACTTTATGCTATCTGACAAATTCATTATTGGAATACAAGGTTTATTTAATCTACAAGAATATAAAATTAATGAATATCAGCAAAAATATAATTTATTTACATCTTTTCAATATAAATTTTAAA
>JBEDTP010000119.1:0-4407 GCA_040119075.1 Flavobacterium sp. | reverse complement strand
AAAGTACAGTAGCAAATCCTCATCCTTTATTTGTGAGTTTTGTTGCCGCAATGGTTAAGAATAAATAATTAAGTTAATGTTTTGGTATAAAGTGTTTTAAACTTTAGACTTTCAACTTTCAACTTTAGACTAAATTTAAATGGAAGAAAAGAAATTAGATTTTAAATCAATTATTGGATTTGTATTAATCTCAGGAGTTTTAATGTGGATGATGTATTCAAATGCACCAACCAAAGAAGAACAAGAAGCCAAAGCAAAACAAGAACAAGTTGAAAAAGCAAAGGAAGATGTCGTGGCAAAAACTACAAATGTTGAGCCTTCAGTAGAAGCTCAAAATGTTGTAGGAAACGATTCAATTCAACAAACACAATTAAAAGGACAATTAGGTTCATTCGCATATTCTGCAACATTGCCTTCAGCAAATGGAGGAGTTACTGAGTTAAAAAGTGACTTATTGACTTTAAAAATTGCTAACAAAGGTGGTTATATTGTAAATGCTACTGTAAATGGTTTTGAACAATTTGAAAAAGGTTCTAAAAAAACAATTGATTTAATTAAAGAAAATAATTCTCATTTAAATCTAACCATAAACACTGCAGATAACAGAACGTTAAATACTAAAGATTTATTTTTTGAACCAACTTTAACTAAAGAAGGGGAGAATCAAGTTTTAACAATGCGATTGAAAGCTAGTGAAACTCAATTTTTAGAATACCGTTATGTGTTAAAACCTAACGATTATATGATGGATTTTGCAATCCGATCTCAAGGTTTAAATACTGTAGTTAACTCTACTAAACCAGCAGATTTAGAATGGCAATTGAAAACATTTAGAAACGAAAAAAGTATCTCTTATGAAAATAGATATACTGAAATGGTTTTTGAATATGAAGATGGAAAAGACGATTATTTAAGTGCCGCTTCTGATGATGACGATGTTGTAAACGATGTAACGTATGTTGCTTTCAAACAACATTTATTTACTTCTATTTTATTGACCGATACACCATTTAAAACGGCAACTTTAAAGTCTGAGAATTTAGTGCATGATGAAGAAATAGATACTGTTTTTACAAAAAATTATGTAGCTAATTTTCCTTTAGAATTCAAGAATGGGGAGTTAAACTATAATATGAATATGTATTATGGTCCATCAGAATATGATATTTTAAACAGTTACGAAAGAAATTTAGACGAAATTATGCCTCTTGGTTGGGGTATTTTTGGATGGATTAATAGATATGTATTTATTCCTGCCTTTGGAATTATAAGCGGATTTTTACCATATGGATTAGCAATTGTTTTCTTTACAATTTTAGTAAGAATTGTAATGTCTCCTGTTACCTACAAGTCGTATGTTTCTCAAGCGAAAATGAAAGTGCTTCGTCCAGAGATTGCTGAATTGAATGAGAAGTACAAAGACAACGCAATGAAAAAGCAACAGGAAACAATGAAATTGTATTCTAAAGCCGGAGTAAATCCTATGGCGGGTTGTTTACCAGCTTTAATGCAAATGCCAGTTTTCTACGCTTTATTCCAGTTTTTCCCTTCAATGTTTGATTTAAGACAACAAGGGTTTCTTTGGGCTGATGATTTATCTTCATTTGATGCTGTGTATCAATTACCTTTTACAATTCCATTTTATGGTGATCACGTAAGTTTATTTCCAATATTAGCTTCTTTAGCAATCTTTTTCTATATGAAAATGACAACTGGTGATCAACAAATGAGTGCACCAACGCAAGAAGGGATGCCAGACATGGGAAAAATCATGAAAGTGATGCTATACATATCTCCAGTAATGATGTTATTCTTCTTTAACAACTATGCATCAGGTTTATCGTTATATTACTTTATTTCTAATCTAATTACAATTGGAATTATGTTAGTAATTAAAAATTACATCGTAAAAGAAGATAAAATCTTAGCTAAGATTAATGAGAATAAAACGAAACCGAAAAAGGAAAGTAAGTTTCAAAAGAAAATGCGTGAAATGATGGAACAGGCCGAAGCGCAAAAAGCAAAGCAAAACAAGAAATAATATTTCAAAACCCTGTCCTTTAAAGATGGGGTTTTGTTTTAATATATACATTATGAGAGTTTTAATTATTGGTTTTGGAAATATGGGACAAACTTATGCGAGTAGTTTCACAAGCTCTGGTTTCGTGAATCCAACTAATATTTTTGTATTAAACAGAAGTGAAGTTGAAAAAAAGAAGCGTTTTTCAATTGAGAAATTAAACTTTTATACTGAACCCACAAAATCTATTTTTGATGTTGATATCATTATTTTGGCTGTGAAACCGCAAGATTTTTCAGCTTTAGCGAATACAATAAATCCATTCGTATCAAAAGAACATATCATTTTATCAGTAATGGCAGGTATTTCAATGCAATCCATACAAGATAAATTAGGAGTGGATAAAGTAGTGCGTTCAATGCCAAATATTCCAACCCAAATTGGACAAGGAATGACGGTTTTTTGTGCTTCTTCAAATATTGATAGAAAAGATTTGTTTATAGTACAAAACCTTATCAATACAACAGGGAAGTCTATTTATGTGGATAAAGAAGATATGATAAATGCTGCAACTGCTGTTTCCGGAAGTGGGCCAGCCTATGTATATTATTTCATGAATGCAATGGTTCAATCGGCTATAGAATTAGGGTTTTCTTCTTCTGAAGCGGAGTTTTTAGTAGGTCAAACTTTTACCGGTGCAGTTCAATTACAAAATAGAAGTAAAGAATCTCATCAAGAATGGATTAATAAAGTTTCATCTAAAGGAGGAACTACTGAGGCTGCTATCGAAATTTTTAATAAATTTAGCCTTAAAAATAAAATAAATGATGCCATGATTGCTGCAAATTATAAAGCAGAAGAACTTGGCAAGTAATTTGTTATTAAAAGAATAAAATAAATACACAAATGAGAAACCTAATTATCATTTTATTATTGTCTTTGTCAGCTTTTGCGCAAGAAAAGATTAACCAATTCGATTCTAACGGGAAAAGAGACGGGCTATGGAAAGGAATTTACGAGGAGTCAAAACGCCCTAGATATCAAGGAGTTTTTAAAAATGGAAAAGAAGTTGGAATTTTTAAATATTTTGATGACACAAAAGCAGGTACATTAATTGCAATTAGAGATTTTTCCAAAGGTGATGGAAGCTGCTATACTATTTTTTATGATCAAAAAAATAATATAGTTAGTGAAGGGACTTTGGTAAATAAATTACCAGAGAAAATTTGGAAATATTATCATTTTGAAAGTACAGAAGTTATGTCTCTTGAAAATTATAAAAATGGAAAACTTGACGGTATAAAAAGAGTGTTTTACAAGAACAAAGTTTTAGCTGAACAGTCAAATTATAAAGCTGGTATTTTAGATGGTGAGTATATTAAAAATGGTGAAAATGGTAAATTAATTGAAAAATCTAATTATAAAGATGGTGATTTACATGGAAGTGCATTTTTTTATGATGGAGAAGGAAATTTAATTTTAAAAGGTCAGTATAAAAAAGGAATTAGAACGGGGATTTGGGAAACGTATGAAAATGGAAAAGTTGTAAGTACAGAAAATGCGTCTAAACCTAACAGTAAAACCTTTAAGTATATCAAAAACGAAAAAGGACAAATGGTTCCAACTGAATTAAAGGAAAAAAAATAAAGCATAAAGAGTAAAATGAAAAGAGTAGTAGTAGGACTTTCTGGTGGTGTAGATTCTAGCGTTGCTGCATATTTATTGCAAGAGCAAGGTTATGAAGTTATTGGTCTTTTTATGAAAAATTGGCACGATGATTCTGTTACAATTTCAAATGAATGCCCGTGGTTAGAAGATAGTAATGATGCCTTATTAGTTGCTGAAAAATTAGGGATACCTTTTCAAACGGTTGATTTGTCAGAACAATATCAAGAAAAGATTGTTGATTACATGTTCAAAGAATACGAACAAGGAAGAACACCAAACCCAGATGTTCTTTGTAATCGAGAAATTAAGTTTGATGTATTTATGAAAATCGCAGAGTCGCTTGGAGCAGATTATGTTGCAACAGGGCATTATTGCCGTAAAGGAACAATTGAAAAAGAAGGTAAAGAAGTATTTCAATTATTAGCAGGAAAAGATGTCAATAAGGATCAATCTTACTTTCTTTGTCAATTATCACAACAACAATTATCAAAAGCTTTATTCCCAATTGGTGAATTAACTAAACCTGAGGTTAGAAAAATAGCAACAAAATTAGACTTAATAACAGCTGAAAAAAAAGATTCTCAAGGACTTTGTTTTATAGGTAAAGTTCGTTTACCTGAATTTTTGCAACAAAAATTGCAACCAAAAGAAGGTGTAATAATTGATATTCCAGCGGAAGCTTCGGTTTATTCGATAGAAAAACCTGAGTTCAATTCTTT
>JBEDTP010000118.1:0-4419 GCA_040119075.1 Flavobacterium sp. | reverse complement strand
AGAAAAAAAGAAATCATATGGAAACGCTTCTACTCTATTTCTTGACAGTAAATGGGTTACTAATCGTATTCTATTTAGCTTATTATTTTTTACTTCGCAAAGAAACTTTTTTTCAAAGTAATCGCTGGTTTTTACTCATAGGAATCATAAGTTCATTTATATTGCCATTAATAACATTTACCAATACAGTTTGGATAGAACAAAAGCCTATTACATATAACACAAATACATTTGTTCCTATTACAAATATTCAAAATACATCAACTATAACAATAATTGATTGGGAGTTAATAATTACTTATTGTTATATTATTATTTCAATTTTACTTTTATTTAAAATTGGTATTGAACTTATTTCATTTTTAAAAATTTTACAAAAAGGAAATAAAAATAAAGAAGGTAAAATTGTTTTGGTAGAAACCGCTAAAAGTCAAAACCCTTTTTCATTTTTTAATTATTTAATTTACAATAAATCAAACTTTACTGATGAAGAATTAAACATGATAATTATACATGAGAAAGTTCACATTATTCAAAAACATTCTTATGATGTTTTAATTGCTAAGTTACTTTGCATTATTCTCTGGATAAACCCAATTGCATGGCTATACAAGAAAGCAATTTTAGAAAATTTAGAATTTATCGCAGATTATAAGACATCAGAAATAACAAATAACACGTATCAATATCAAAAAACACTACTCAAAGTAGTAGTGTGCAATAATCAATTATCAATCACCAATCAATTTTATCAATCATTAATCAAAAAACGAATCGTTATGTTAAACACAAATCCATCACAAAAAAAGAACATTTGGAAGTACACACTTGTTGTTCCTTTCTTAATTGCTTTTATCTTTTTATTTCAATTTAAAACTGTTGCCCAAGTCAAAGAAATAGAAATTTTAGAAAACCATACAAATGCAATCCAGATTATAGAATTCATCATTGACAAAAACACATCTGATAAAGATATTAAAGAAGAAACCGAACTATTAAAGAAAGAACATGAAATAGATTTAAAAGTTTTCGGAATTAAACGAAATTCAAAAAATGAAATCACTGCTATTAAAATTAGCTTTAAAGATGCCGAAGGAAATTCTGGAAACATCGCAAAAAAATCAGAAACCCCAATTGAACCAATTCGCTTTTATAAAGAATTGGACGAAAACGGAAAAGGAAATGTAAACCTTGGAACATTGTCTCATAACGAGAACTTTAAATGGACATCAGACCCATCAATAAATAAAGACAAAAATGTTTTTATTGTAAAGAAAGAAGATTTAGGAGATAACACTGAAATTTATTTTGACGGGAAAAAAATTAACGAACAAGAACTAAATGATATTGATACTGAAATTATAAAAACAGTTAATATTACAAAAGGTGATAAAAATATAGTTATTGTTAAATCTAAAAAAGATATTAGTGAAAATGATGAGAATGTATTTTTCATAAATGACAACGAAGTACACAAAATGGATGTAGATAATTTAGATCCTAATAAAATTAAAACTGTTAATGTTATAAAAGCAGACAAAAAGATTATCAAAGTTATTACTAAAAACTCTAATGAAATTCCCGATGATACTGAAATTTTTATAAACGGTAAAAAGGTAAGTCAAGAAGAGTTTGACAAATTAGAACAAAATGAAATTGCATTAATGAATGTTAGTAACTTAAATTCTAAAAAAAGAATTGAAATTCATAAAAAAGCAAAAGAAGAAATTGAAAAAGAAATGAAAGTACATAAGGAGGAAATGGAGAAAGAAATGAGAAAAGTGAAAATTGAGTGGCAAGAAGCTCCAAAAAGAGAGGAAATGAAAGCACATAAGGCTGAAATGGAAAAAATGAAAGCCGAACTTGCTAAAACTAAAGCTGAGTTAGAAAAAATGAAAGCTGAGCAAAAAAAGAAAAACTAAATAAAAAAAGTCCCGCAATTGCGGGACTTTTTTTTGACTATATTTGCCAAAAACTATAAACAATGTATAAATTTTTAGCAAAATTAAATAAGCTTATTTTACCAAGTTTCACCAAGCAACGCTTAGATGTAACAAAAGCAAAAAAATGGCAACAAGCTATTTTAGCTTATCGTTATTATATAACTATTAAGTCGCTAGATTAATAAGTTAGTACTGCAAATATTTCTTTGTTTGGAAGATTTTTTCTTCCGTTTAAAAAGCTAAGTTCCATTAAGAAATTACATTGCACAATTTCACCACCAAGTTTTTCTACTAGTTCACAAACAGCTTTTGCTGTTCCACCGGTTGCCAATACATCATCGTGAATTAAAACCCTATCGCCTTTTTGAATAGCATCCACATGAATTTCTAATGTATCAGAACCATATTCTAATTCGTAAGATGCAGAAATGGTATCAAAAGGTAATTTATTTGGTTTACGAACAGGAATAAATCCGGCATTTAATTTTTGAGCAATTAATGTTCCAAAGAAGAAACCTCTACTTTCAACACCAATCACTTTATCAATTTTTTTATCTGCTAAATTACTGATTAACAAATCTAAACAAGAAGCCATTGCTTCCGGATTAATCAATAATGGAGTAATATCTTTAAACCCAATTCCTGGTTTTGGAAAATCTTGAATGTTACGAATGAATTTTTCTATGTCCATTTTTTATTTTTTTTTTACGAATAGATTTGCAATTTAGTCATTTATATCTATATTTGCACCCTCAATAAGGCCTCGTGGCGCAACTGAATAGCGCATCTCATTACGGCTGAGAAGGTTACTGGTTTGAATCCAGTCGAGGTCACTTTAACATCCCCAATCCCTTATAAAATAAGGTTTTGGGGATTTTTATTTTCTATTTGTACCTTTTTTGTGCCAAAACCTAATATCTTTACTAAAATAGTGTTTTTTTAATCATACTAACATGGATATTAAAAAAGAATTTATAGAAAATTTTCACTCTATATTTGAAGAAATAATCAATAAAGATTTTTCAGATAATGAAAAAAAAGAATGGTTAAAATGCTTAAATTATTTAAAAATTGATTCTTTAAGATTGATACAACTTTTATTAAAACAAATTAGTTTTGAAGAATCAAATTATTTAAAAAGTCCTAGTTTATCATATTCAAATAAAAATGATGGCTTACCTTTTATTAATGAACTCTATATAAATAGTAGATATAATAAAAAAGTAGATACAAACCTTGCTATTTTGTTTTATAGAATATCTCTAATCTATCAATCTAAATTAAATAACGAGTTTTTAAATGATAATTATTCAAGTGAACAAAAAAATATAATTTTAAATTTAGAACGAAATACTATTTTAAAAGGTCAACGGTTTGGAATTCCTAATGAGTTGATTAAATCTGAAATTACTTCATCTAGAACATTTAATAGAATTGAAAATTCAGAATTAAATTTCACAAAACTACGATTATCATTACAAGAAAATCAAAAATTTTTATCAAAGAATGTAGATGAAGATTCTTATAAAATGATTTTTTCTTTGAAAAAAGTCAATTCAAAATTTAAAAAAGTATCTTGGTTGGGTTCAATATTTGAACTTAAATTCTTCATAAATGAATTATTTACTCAAAAAATTATTATTAAAGACGAAAATTATTATTTAACAATAATTGATTGTTTTTTGATAAAAGGAAATGAAATTGAAAAAAATCAATTAGCTAATCCTAGAGGTAGTAAAGTAAATACAAGCTTACTAAAAAGTTACATTTCAAATTCCATAATAAAAGTATCAAGAAAAATCTAAGCGTTAATAAGACTTTATAAATTCATCACTCCTAGTCCACTCCTAATCACTTTCACAAAGTATTATTTAGTATCAATTTTACAACATAAATGATAAAATTGATATTAAATGAATTCACAAATTATACCTCCAAAATATCTGTCCAGATATGAAGCTGCTAGCCATCTAACGGTTTCAGCTAAAACAATCGATCGTTTGATTCGAGATAATCGAATAAAAGCTTTTAAACTTGGTAAAAGAGTTCTAATCCATTTTGACTCATTAACCGAGGAGAACATTAATTCTATTAAGCCAAGATTCTGAAAAAATACAATTTAGCTTAAAAGCATATTAAAAAACTTTCAAACAATTTAAAACTATCATATTATGACAAAACATATTGAAAAAAGAACTTGCTTGTACTCTGGCGAAGAGTTTATTCCAAAAAGGAACAATCAAGTATTTGCTTCTAGATACAATAGAATCAGTTTTCACAATCAAATAAACAACAAACTGAGAAATGAACCTAAGCTAACCAATAACCAACTAATGGTTAATTATAAAATTGGAATTGAACTTTTATCAAAAGAAAAATCAATTACTATTCATCGTGAATTTTTGAAAGGTAAAGGTTTTGACTTCAGATATTTTACAAATCTAACTTCTAACAACATCACTAATAGAACAGCGTA
>JBEDTP010000117.1:0-4457 GCA_040119075.1 Flavobacterium sp. | reverse complement strand
AACTCGTTCCAGTTTTTTAAATCGGGACTATTCTTTTCTGGCAAACCTAATTTCTTAAGTGTTACTTTATCTAATCCTTCTTCTAACATTAAATTTGGAACATCGTAAATTGTAGATGCATCAATAGATTGAATAACTGCTTCTCTTTTTACATTACAGAATAAAGCTAATTTTTGACGTAATTCATCAGACAATTCGTGCTCTGTTCTACAAACTAAAATATCGGCTTTAATTCCACTTTCCATTAATGTTTTAACAGAATGTTGCGTTGGTTTTGTTTTCAATTCACCAGCTGCAGCCAAGTATGGGATTAAAGTTAAGTGAATACAAATTCCGTTTTCTTCACCTAATTCCCACAACAATTGACGAACTGATTCTATATATGGCAGAGACTCAATATCACCAACAGTTCCACCAATTTCAGTAATCACAATATCATAATCACCACTTTGACCAAGTAGCTGCATACGTTCTTTAATCTCATTTGTAATATGAGGAACTACTTGAACCGTTTTACCTAAAAATTCACCTCTACGTTCTTTTTCAATAACAGACGAGTATATTCTACCTGTAGTTACATTATTTGCCTGAGAAGTTGGAACATTCAAAAAACGTTCATAATGACCTAAATCTAAATCTGTTTCAGCTCCATCATCAGTAACATAACATTCTCCATGTTCGTATGGATTTAAAGTTCCTGGATCTACATTTAAATAGGGGTCAAATTTTTGAATTGTTGCCCTATAACCTCTTGCTTGTAACAATTTAGCTAACGATGCTGCAATAATCCCTTTACCTAAAGAAGAAGTCACGCCACCGGTAACAAAAATATACTTAGTTTGATTCATTGTGTTGTGTTGTTGTAGTTGTGTAAAAAACGATGCAAAAGTACAATTTAAAATTGATAATTGACAATTGATAATGCACAATTATTGTTCTATAAATTTACTTTTTAGGGAAATTTTTTCTAATATTTCTTATCAAATCTTCTAACCCGTTTAACTTTAATTCATAAATCAATTGTAGTTGTTCTCCTAATTGTCCTTTTGGGAAGCCTTTATTTGCGTACCAAACTACATAATACTCAGGTAGGTCAATAAGAAAATACCCTTCGTATTTTCCGAAGGGCATTTTTGTATGTGCTAATTTTATGAGTTGTTCTTGATTGGTCATTTACTTCCAATTATAAACGATAACTTTTTTAATATCTGGATGCAAACTATATAACACGGGGCATGTATTTGCTATTCTTTCTAAAATAGTTCTTGATTTTTCATCAACTTCAACATCCAAATTAAAAGTAATATGAATTTCAGAAATCCTCCTAGGGTCAGCAGCCATAATTTTAGTTACTTCAGCTGTTGAACCTGACAAATCAATTTCCATATCACGTGCTTTAATTCCCATCATGGTAAACATACAGCTTCCTAAACCGTTAGCAACCGTATCTGTTGGTGAAAAAGCTTCTCCTTTTCCATTATTGTCAATTGGTGCGTCTGAAATAATTTCCGAACCAGATTGTAAATGTATAGACGATGTACGTAAATCGCCTAAATAAGTAACTTTAGATGTAGCCATTATTTTGCTTGTTTAATTGTATAATCAGTATCATAATACATGATATAAATTCCTTCATTCACATTTTTACCTTCTCTGAATTTGTAATCAAATGTGTTTTCAACTTGTTCTGAAATACTGTTTTTGGTAGAAGGGACAAAACCATCTGCTTGACAAACTCTTAAAATAGTATCAAAGGTTAAATCAAAGCCTTTAGTTGCATATGCATTTGGATTTACATTGTTTTTCTTTTTAAATTCTTTCTCAAAAATCCTGCCTGCATCTGTATCTATTTCTTTTTTATAAGATGGAAACAACATATTTAATTCTGTTAAATTAGTCATTGGAATTTCCTCAAAATCTAATGTATCATACAATTCTAAAACTACTAATTGAATATCAAATTCTTCTTTATACTTCATTAAAGCTTTAGTTGTATGAAGAATCAAAGCAGCTTTTTCAGTTTCAAGAATAACAAAATTCTTTTGACCTTTAACCAATAATGCTTTTAAACTTTCAATATTTAAAGCTCCTTTTTCATCATAGTTTGGATATTTTACGTTTGGATATTTTTTTACTAAATACTCTTTCGTTGATGATTTTTTACCGCTAATTACAGCGATAACATTTCCTGATTTTGCCTCAAAATAATCAAACATTTTGTCTGTTAAACTTTCTTGAGAAGGAATTGAATAATATAAATTATCTAAAGAAGAACCAATCTCTTTTGAAAGAGGTGAAATAACAGGCGTTTTATATCTAGACAAAAGCTGAGCTGTATTTTCAACATGTGAATACATAAATGGTCCGATAACTGCATCAACCTTAGAAAAATCATTTTTAGCAATTACTTGAGCTACATTTGAAGAATTTCTTGAACTTTCAATGTCTAATATTTTAATATGAATAGGTAAACCTAGTACTTTAGCCGAATCAATTGCCATCATTGCTCCAGAGTAAAAATCTAAAGTTAAATTTAAAAACTTATTATCCTTTAAATAGTCTTTTTGAGTTCTTAAAGAATCAGACTCCATTTTATTTAAGTTAAAAGGCAATAACAAAACAAGGTTTCTTTTTTTGTCCTTCTTTACAGTAGTAAATAAATTAACTTTTTGTTTATTAGTTGTACCTGAAACTGGAACTTTTAAAACCATACCTTCTTTAAAACCAAACTTAATTTCAGGATTCAGTTTTATAAGTTCTTCTTGAGAAATATTTATTTTTTTAGAAAGACTGTATAGAGTTTCTTCTGGTTGTACAACGTAAAAATCAGTTGAATTTGTTTCCTTAATCTCAACTACTTCTTCAATATTACTTTCTTTAATTTTTAAAATTTGACCAACTTCTAACGTTTCAACAATTTGAGGATTTAATCGTTCTAATTCTTGAATAGTAATGTTGTATTTTTTTGCAATTCCGAATTTAGTTTCTTGCATTTTTACCACATGAGAAGAAACAGTAGAAGTCGTTTTAACTTCTTTTACCTCAACATATCCTGAATTAATTGGGGCGTGTTTTACTGAAACTATAATTTCTTGACCAATTTTCAATCCGTCTTTTAATTCTGCTTCATTCCACTCTTTCAAATCAGCAACAGAAACTTCATACATTTTTGCAATGCTATAAAGTGTTTCTTTTGTTTTAACAGTATGCTTTTTTACATCACCATAATTTTGGCTAACCTTTTGAGAATTTGAATCCTTTTTAGGAATCAACAAAGTAATATTTTCTTGAATTCCGTCTTTTGCATCAGGATTTAATCTATAAATATCAAAAGGTGTTACTTGATATTGTTTTGCAATCTGATAAACAGTTTCGCCTTTAGCTACAATATGTTTTTGCACACCATCTTGGCTAGTTTGCGCCACACATGATGAAAAAAGGAACACAAAAAAAACAACTTTTAATAATTTCATACTCTGATATATATTTTATTTATTCTATAAGACCATTGCAATATCAATACCAATTTAAACTTAAAAAGTTAAAAAATGAAATTTATTTTAAAATTAGCCTATTTTTTATTCCCATTCAATAGTTGCGGGCGGCTTAGAACTAATATCGTAAACAACTCTATTAACACCTTTAACTTTATTGATAATTTCGTTTGAAGTTTTCATTAAAAACTCATACGGTAAATGTACCCAATCAGCCGTCATACCATCAGTAGATTCAACAGCTCTTAATGCAACAACTTTTTCATACGTACGCTCATCACCCATTACACCAACGCTATTTACAGGCAACAAAATTGCTCCTGCTTGCCAAACTGAATCGTATAAACCGTGTTCTTTTAATCCATTGATGAAAATTGCATCTACTTCCTGAAGAATAGCTACTTTTTCTGGAGTGATGTCTCCTAAAATACGAATAGCTAAACCTGGACCTGGAAAAGGATGACGACCTAATAATTCAGGATCAATCCCTAAAGAAGCCCCCACTCTACGAACCTCATCTTTAAATAACATTCGTAAAGGTTCAACTACTTTTAGTTTCATAAAATCAGGTAAACCACCAACATTATGATGCGATTTTATTGTTGCAGACGGACCTCCAGTTGCAGAAACCGATTCGATAACATCTGGATAAATAGTTCCTTGACCTAAAAATTTTACATCGGTAAGTAAATGCGCTTCATCATCAAAAACTTCAATAAATGCGTTACCAATTGCTTTACGTTTTGCTTCAGGGTCATCTAAACCTGCAAGTGCGTCGTAAAACTTCTGAGAAGCATCAACACCTTTTACATTCAATCCCATTCCTTTGTATTGGTATAAAACACCTTGGAATTCATTCTTACGAAGTAATCCGTTGTTTACGAAAATACAATATAAATTAGCCCCAATTGCTTTGTTTAACAATACTGCAGCTACTGTAGAATCTACACCTCCCGACAACCC
>JBEDTP010000116.1:0-3513 GCA_040119075.1 Flavobacterium sp. | reverse complement strand
AGCGACGAAGTCGTTTCCGTTAATGATTTTATTGAATTGCGCTATTGCGTTTTCAAAATCATTTTGCTTGTAATACACATAACCCAATTGGTAATAATCGGTATTATTCCATTTTCCTTTTTTCCCTCTGTAATCTACTAAATAGGGAAGCGCTTTATCGTATTGTTTTAAGTTGAAATAACTTTCTCCAATAATCTTAGATAATTCACTTTTTTCAACCGCATTTGATTTTGGCATTTGTTCCAAGCCTAAATCAATAGCTTTTTGGAAATTTCCAAGCTTAAAATTCATGTCTGCTTGAAAATAACCCATTTTTTCCTTGTACTTATCTTTATCTTGAACTTGGTCAAAATATTGATTAGCACTTGTATAATCATCAGATTCGTATGAAAGGTAACCCAAATAATATTTAGCCTGACTGCCAAAAGTTTTAGAATTAATTACTTTATTGAAATACTTAGTTGCTTCTTTTGTGTTTTTTGCTGTAAAATAAGCATAACCTTTTTGAAAATTATACTTTTCCAAGTCAGAATAAGACATAGACTCTGTATTCGCTTTATCAAACCAAGCTAACGATTGTGGATAATTACCTTGATCAAAATAATAATGCGCTACTTCAATATATGCCTGATTTTGTTTTGTACTCGTAGGATAATCTTCTACGAAACTTTCAATTAAAGCATCAGCGCCCATTTGATTTAATCGAATAGCACAATTTGCAATATAGTAAGCACAATCAGCTTGTACTTCATGATTAGTAACTTGATTTTTTACTTTTTCAAATAAAATTTGAGCAGATTGATATTGCATATCTTTATATAAAGCTAGTGCATTATCAAATTCTTTTAATTCATGAGTGTAAATAGACGATTGTTGTCCAAATACTGAAAATGAAATTAAAAATAAAAACAGAAATCTTAGTCTAATTATTGGAATCATTTGGCCTTATTTAATTGCTTTCAAATATAGATTTTATATACCTATTAACGAAAGAGATTAACATATTATTGTAAAACATTATTAACATTTTTATCAACTATAATAATATTTTACATCATAATTAAGTTTATATTTTGAAAGCGAAAATATAGTTATTACATTTACACATTAAATTAGAATTTCATTATGTCACAAACCATTCTTTCATTAAAAGACGTTTCTATTTTTCAAGAAAAAAATCCAGTTTTAACTAATATTAATTTAGATGTTAACAAAGGAGAATTTATCTACTTAATTGGAAAAACTGGGGCTGGAAAAAGTAGTTTTTTAAAAACACTTTATGCTGATTTATCTTTAACTGAAGGTGAAGGAAATATTGTTGATTATGATTTAAAAACTTTAAAAGAAAATGACATTCCGTATTTAAGAAGAAAACTTGGTGTTGTTTTTCAAGACTTTAAACTTTTACCAGATAGAAACGTAAAAGAAAACTTACTTTTTGTTTTAAAAGCAACTGGTTGGATTGAAAAGGAAGAAATGAATGTGAAAATTGATGAAGTTTTAGACAAAGTTGGGATGAAAAATTACCAATCTAAAATGCCGCATCAATTATCTGGAGGAGAACAACAACGTATTGCAATAGCAAGAGCTTTATTAAATGATCCTGAATTAATATTAGCTGACGAACCAACAGGAAACCTTGATCCACAAACGAGTTCTGAGGTAATGCAAGTTTTAAAAAACATAAACGCAACTGGTAAAACCATAATTATGGCAACTCATGATTATGCTTTATTGCTTAAATACCCTTCAAAAACATTAAAGTTTGACGAAGGAAAAGTATTTGAAGTTGTACAAAGAACGGTGTAATGCTTTCTATCTTAATTCCCATTTACAATCACAATGCTTATAGTTTAGTAAGTAAATTAAGTGAGCAATGTGTAAATTGTGGAATTGAATATGAAATTATTTGCCAAGACGACGCTTCAAATTCACCATTAAATTCGTTTAATGAAAAAATAAACCTATTACCTAATTGTTCTTTTATTTCTTTAAAACAAAATGTTGCTCATAGACAAAACAGAAATTTACTTGCCAAAAAAGCAAAATATAAATGGTTACTTTTTATTGATGGTGATTCTAGAATAATCAAAGTAGACTTCATTCAAAAATATATAGAAAGCACGTTTGATTTTCAAGTAATTTATGGAGGAAGAATTCATCCTGAAATTTGTCCGTCTCTTCAACAAAAATTAAGATGGAAATACGGGAAGTTCATTGAAGATAAAAAAGCAATTGAGCGCCTAAAGAGACCGCATGAGTCGTTATTATTCAATAACACATTAATTTTAAAATCAGAATTTGATAAAGTAAAATTTGATTCTGAAATTATACTTTACGGACACGATGACACTCAATTTTCCTATGAATTAAGTAAAATTAAAAGTAAAGTTAACCATATTGACAACCCAATATTACACGATGATATTGACACAAATAATAAATATTTATCTAAAACTGAAGAAAGCTTAAAAAGTCTTTTAATCCTCTACACTTCAAAAAAAGTAAACCCAAATTTTGTTTCTATACTTAAACTCTATGTTTTTTTAAAAAAAACAAGGTTAATTTACTTGGTTCAATTTGTTTTTAATTTTTTAAAAAAATCATTAAAAAAACAAATAGCAAGCGAAAATCCGTCACTAACTATATTTAACATTTATAGAATTGGATATTTGTGTTCTTTAAAAGAAAACAAAAATTAATGTATTTTTGTTTCAAATGCCATTCATGTATCAATCATTAAAGAAAATAGTTCACTTTATTTTACCTAGAAAAATCTTATTTCAAATAGAGCCTTATTTGAGGAAAATTTATGCATTAGGTAAATCTGGGAACAAACACAAATGTTCTGTTTGTGATTTTGAAGCAGAAACATGGACTTCTATTTCAAATGGAGATAATTTATGTCCAAAATGCGGAAGTTTATCTCGAGATAGAAGATTGTGGAAAATTATTTCAGAAAATTATTTAAAAGAAGGTATAGAAGTTTTAGATTTTTCACCTTCACGAAGTTTATTTCGGAAATGGAACAAAACAAAAAATATAAATTATACGGCTTCTGATTTATCTGGAGATTTTATTTCAGATGTAAAATTTGATATTACAACTATACCCCAGAAAAACAACACTTATGACTTAATTATTTGTTATCATATTTTAGAACATGTAATTGAAGATTCTAAAGCAATGCGGGAATTATATAGAGTATTAAAACCAAACGGAACAATCTTTATTCAAACGCCTTTTAAAGATGGAGAAATATATGAAGATTATACCATAACTGCAGATTCTGAACGATTAATACATTTCGGACAAGAAGATCATGTTCGTTTTTATTCTATACATGGATTAAAAGAACGATTAGAGAATGTTGGGTTTAAAATTGAAGTAAAACAATTTGATGAAGATTTGTATTATGGTTTTACTCAAAACGAAACGATTTTAATCGCAAGAAAATAATTATGGTAAAAATTTCAGTTGTAATACCGGTTTTTAATAAAGGTCTTATTTTAA
>JBEDTP010000115.1:0-4475 GCA_040119075.1 Flavobacterium sp. | reverse complement strand
TTGATATATTTTTTTGTCTTTTTGACATTACTTTTTTTTGGCAAATTTATTAAATGTATTGTCTATCATTATTAAACTTATCTTAAATTTATAATGGCAACATTTTTGAAGCGGAATAAAATTATAATTAACTTTGTAAAAACTTTTGATATTATGAATTTGAAAATAAAATTTTTGTGTGGTTTATTTATTGCAATGATTATTTCATGTGCTAAAAATCCATTTACAGGTAAAAGTACAATGGCTCTTGTTCCAAATAGTCAAATTTTTCCATCTGCCTTTCAACAATATAATCAATTTTTAACCGAAAATAAAGTTGTAAAAGGTACAGCTGAAGCTAAAAAAATTGAATTAATTGGAATGAAAATTAAAACAGCTTCTGAAAGATGGTTAAATGCAAATGGCCATTCAGATTATTTAGAAGGCTATGCTTGGGAGTATAATTTAGTAGAGAGTAAAGAATTAAATGCTTGGTGTATGCCAGGGGGTAAAATTGTTTTTTATACTGGAATTTTATCAGTTTGTAAAGACGATGCTGGTATTGCTGCAGTAATGGGACATGAAGTTGCTCATGCTTTAGCGAATCATGGTCAACAAAGAATGAGTGCAGGATTATTACAACAACTAGGAGCAGTTGGAACTCAAGTAGCGGTTGGAAATAAAGATCCGCAAACACAAGCTTTAATTATGCAAGCATATGGAGTTGGCTCTCAAGTAGGAGGAATGTTGCCATTTAGTAGGGCTCACGAAAGCGAAGCAGATAAAATTGGTCTAACATTAATGGCTATAGCAGGTTATGATCCAATCAATGCTGTGAAAGTATGGGAGAGAATGTCAGCACTTTCTAACGGACAAGCTCCACCAGAAATTTTAAGTACGCATCCAAGTAATCAAACACGAATTAATGAGTTAACTGCTTTAATTCCTCAGGCAAAAGCAGAAGCTGCAAAATTTGGAGTTACTTTTAAATAGGTTCTATATTAATATACTATATTTGAATCCCGCTTTTGCGGGATTTTTTAATTTAATTACTATTATGAATTTAGAAAAAGGAAGTAAAAAATTAGGTAATGCTTGGGCATTTTACGATTGGGCAAATTCAGTATATAATTTAGTTATTTCATCCGCAATTTTTCCGATATATTATGGTGCTTTATTCAAAATAAAAGGAATTACATCTGTTCAGTTTTTAGGATTTGAATTGAAAAATACAGCCTTAATTAGCTTTGTTACCGCTTTTGCTTTTTTAATTGTAGCTGTCATGTCTCCATTACTTTCTGGAATTGCTGATTTTGCGGGTAATAAGAAGCGATTTATGCAATTCTTTTGTTATTTAGGAGCATTATCATGTATTGGTTTATCATTTTTTACATTAGAAAATTTATATTTTGGTATTGTATGTTTCTTTTTTGGTTTAATAGGTTTTTGGGGAAGTTTGGTTTTTTATAATTCGTATTTGCCTGACATTGCTTATACTAAGGATCAAGATAAATTAAGTGCTAAAGGGTATTCATTAGGCTATATTGGAAGTGTTATTTTATTGTTATTTAATTTAGCTATGGTTATGAAACCGGAATGGTTTGGAATACTTGGTGAAGATGCAGCGATGAAAGCTATGCAATATTCGTTTATTTCTGTTGGAATTTGGTGGATCGTTTTTAGTCAATATACATTCTATTACTTACCTAAGAACACAAAGAATAATAAGATTACAAAAAATGTCATTTTCAACGGATATAAAGAACTTAAAAAAGTCTGGCATCAATTAGGAGAAAACATTATTCTTAAAAAGTATTTAAACAGTTTTTTTGTTTACTCAATGGCTGTTCAAACAGTAATGTTGGTTGCAACATATTTTGGAGAACAAGAAATTTTATGGAAATCTGATAGTGAGAGAACATCAGGGTTAATAATTAGTATTTTAGTAATTCAAATAGTAGCAGTATTAGGAGCAATTTTAACTTCAAAGCTTTCTGAAAAAATTGGTAATATTAAAACATTGATTATTATTAATTCTATTTGGGTTGTAATTTGTATTTGTGCATTTTTTGTAACACTTCCTATTCATTTTTATATTACTGCAGGTTTTGTAGGTTTGGTAATGGGAGGTATTCAATCGTTGTCAAGATCTACATATTCTAAATTATTACCTGAAACAAATGATTCTACCTCATTTTTTAGTTTTTATGATGTTGCTGAGAAAATAGGGATTGTTATTGGAATGGCAATTTTTGCCAGTATTGATCAAATATCTGGCTCAATGAGAAATGCTATTGTGTTTTTAGCATTGTTTTTTATTGTAGGAGTATTTTTATTAATGAATGTTCAAAGAACAATAAATAAATGTAAATAATTTATATATTTGAAAAAATATTAAATAAAATGAAAAATATTAAATCGCTATTTTCTTTATCATTTACACTTATTGTAATGTTATTTGCTTCTTGTGATGTTGAACCTTTAGACTCTTCGATTGCAGTTGGTTCTGGAGGAGGAGGAAGTACAGGAGGAGGAAATTCTACTGGTACTTTCTTTAGAGCGAATTTTGACGGTCAAACCTGGAATGCCACAACAACACAAGCTATTGTTAATTCTGATTATATTGCAATAACAGGAATGAGAGGAAATGGGAGTTTTTTTCAAATTACAATCCCTAACGGAACTATTGGTACATATAATTGGGCTAATGCTTCTTCAATTGCATCATTAGGACTTATATATTCACTAGGTAGTGGACAAGTTCCTTATTTAAGTTTAAGTAATTCTGATGCGGCTAATCAAGGGTTTACAGGTTATACAGATACTGCGGAATTAGTTATTTCTTCTATTAATACTTCTACACGTGTAATTTCAGGAACATTTAAATTTACTGGTGTTCGTTATGATAGTACGTTAACACAAACGGAAACAAAAGTGTTTACTAGTGGACAGTTTTCAATACCTTACACATCTAATACTACATCTCCGTCAAATAACAGTTTTTTCTGTAAACTTAATGGTGCGGATTACATAACTACAAATGTTGATGGTTTATCATTAGGCGGACAAATAAATATTGTAGGTAGAAGAGGAAATGTTGAGAATATTGGTATTACATTATTACAAAACATTACTCCTGGAACTTATGACTTAGAAAATTTACCTTTAGGTACGAATAATATAGGTATGTATAATGTAGATAATTCTGGTACGAATGCTTATGGAGCAAATCCAGGAACAGTTACTATAACAACACACGATGTTTCTGCAAAACATATTGTAGGAACGTTTCAATTTACAGGAACAAACTTTTTTAATTCTACAATACACAATATCTCAAACGGTACATTTGATGTTTACTATCAATAGAAGATAAGAATTTATAATATTAATAATCCCAAGTATTCTTGGGATTTTTTTATGGCATAAATCTTGACCTTATTATTATAAGAAACCTATTGTTTGTCTTTTTTTTACTGATATTCAGTTGTTTACAAAAAAATCAAATAAAATATTTTCTGGTTTCATTAATGTTTAATGACAAAATGACTTTAAAATAGATATGTCTAATCAAAAAATACTTACGCTTGACAATTTGTCACTGCAAGAAATAAATACAGATGCTGAATTAATCCCTCTTTTAACTCCAGAAGATGAGGAAGAAATGAATAAAGAAGAATTGCCTTTAGATTTACCAATACTTTCGTTAAGAAATATGGTTTTATTTCCGGGTGTGGTAATTCCTATTACAGCAGGTAGAGATAAATCTATTAAATTAATAAATGACGCTAATGCAAGTGGAAAGGTAATTGGAGTTGTGGCTCAAATTGATGAAAACGTAGAAGAGCCAACACCAAATGATGTTCATAAAATAGGAACAGTTGCACGTATTATTCGTGTTTTAAAAATGCCAGACGGAAACACTACAGTTATTCTTCAAGGAAAAAAAAGATTTGAAATAGACACTTTTACACAGGAAGAGCCTTATATGAAAGCTACAATAAAGGAAGTAGCAGAAGTAAGACCTGAAAAGATTGATACTGAATTCGATACTATAGTTGACTCAATCAAAGATTTAGCTATTGAAATAATTAAAGAGAGTCCGAATATTCCAACTGAAGCTACATTTGCAATTAAAAATATTGAGTCAAATCCGTTTTTAATTAACTTTGTTTCTTCAAACATGAATCTTTCTGTGATTGACAAACAAAACCTTTTGTCTATTCATAATCTAAAAGAAAGAGCAATGGAAACATTGCGTTTCATGAATTTAGAATTGCAAAAATTAGAACTTAAAAATGATATTCAGTCTAAAGTTCGTTTCGATTTAGATCAGCAACAGCGTGAGTATTTCTTGCAACAGCAAATGAAAACGATCCAAGAAGAATTGGGTGGCGTTTCTCATGATGCCGAAATTGAGGAAATGCGTGAAAAGGCTAAGTTTAAAAAATGGGATGAAAAAACAGGAATTCATTTTAATAAAGAACTTTCAAAAC
>JBEDTP010000114.1:0-4499 GCA_040119075.1 Flavobacterium sp. | reverse complement strand
TCTGCAACAAATTCTTTGGACTTTAATCCTCTTTCTTGAGGAACTATTTTAATATGAGTAACATCTAGAGTATCTTTCGCTATAAAGTGATTATTTGGATCATCTTGAAAAGCTTTATAAAAAAGTAAGAACTTATCTCTCTTAAAATCCAATTTTGCAAAATTTCTAAAAAATTCTAAAAAAGAACCTTTAAATGTTTGCTCTCTATTTTTAATGATTTTATCTGAATTTAAAACTTCTTCAAACCTTGAGGTTCCAACATAAATACTAGAATAAACAGCAGAATTATTCATTGTGTATTTATGAAATTTTGCATCAAAAGATGTTAAATTGAAAAATACTTTATATCCTAAATAGGGATTGTTAATTACTAAGGGATTATCTGCAAAGGCTTTAAGGGTTAAATGTTCTTTGTCATATATGAAATACAACTCCTCTTCATTTTCGATTGTACATTTCTTACCTGTTTTTGTAGTTCCTAAAAATTGTTTTTTAAAAACATCCATCATTTGTTTTCTAGAAAACTCATTACTTAATACAACAACCTCTTTTAGCGCTTCAGTAGATTCTTGTAATATAAACTTATATCTTCTATTGTAATTAATATTGTTTAGATAAATATTTTCATAACCTATAAAACTGACTATTAATGTTGCATTTATATTTGATTTAATATTAAAAGAAAACTTTCCATCAATATCAGTAGTTGCTCCATATAAAGTTCCATCAAAATATACAGAAGCTCCCATTATTGGCTGATTCTCAGAATCAATAACGGTACCATGAACAGTTTGAGCAATTATCAAAGGAGAGATAAATAAAAAAAGAATTAATAATGTTTTATTCATGGTATAAAATAATTATAATTCTTTATTGTGAATTTTACAATAGAAATATGAATCGCATTGAGAAACAATACATCCGCCAATATGGACTTTTCCTTTTCTTGCCATTTTCATTAGCCTCCTATTCGGATAACCATATACAATTGGAATTATATTATCTGAATGATTATTTATACATTTTTGAGGTTTTTTTTTGCTAAAACTGCATAAACCAGGAAAATCAATATTAATTACTAAATTTTCACCGTTAACAATTATATTTTCTAAAATAATGTCTTTATAACCTATATGTTTAACTAAGATTTCATAATGTCCATTTGGCACTTTTTTAGCTAGTTTATAATTACCATAATTATCAAGTTGAGAGCCTGTATAGATAGAATCATTAGCTTTTAACAAAACATAAATAATTGAATAATCAGAAAGCGAATCTGTTAATGTGACTTTGCCTTGAATTTCACTTTGACTAAAGAGAGAACTTGATATCAAGAATAAAATTATAATATAATTTTTCATCCTATAAAATGTCTAAACCACCTTTTCCTTCACGAATAACTTCTGGTTCATAACCAGTTAAATCGATAATGGTTGAAGCTATATTATCTCCGTACCCACCATCAATTACTAAGTCAACCTTAGTTTCCCATTTTTCAAAAATTAACTCAGGATCGGTTGAATACTCAATCACTTCATCTTCATCATGAATAGATGTTGAAACTATTGGGTTACCTAATAATTTTACAATTTCTAAAGCTATATTATTTGCTGGAACACGAATTCCAACTGTTTTCTTTTTACGGAATTCTTTAGGCAAATCGTTATTTCCTGGTAAAATAAACGTATATGGACCTGGTAAAGCTCTTTTTAAAATTTTAAAAGTGGAAGTATCTATTTGTTTTACATAGTTTGAAATATTACTTAAATCGTTACAAATGAATGAAAAATTGGCTTTTTCTAATTTGATTCCTTTAATTTTCGCAATACGTTCTAGTGCTTTTGTATTGGTAATATCGCAACCTAGACCGTAAACCGTATCAGTTGGGTAAATGATTAAACCTCCGTTACGCAAAACATCTACTACTTTTTTAATAGCAGCTTCACTAGGCTTGTCTTCGTATATTTTAATAAATTCTGCCATATTTTTTAATGTTATGCCGTCAGCTCGAGTGATTTTTCGTAATGAATTGAAGAAAAATTGTATCGAGAGCCAGTAATAATTAAAATTTCTTTTTTGCTAAATTAGGTAACTTATCATATTCTTCATTAATTAGAGCTTCTTTTTTTACTCTTGACCATTTCTTAATCTTTTTTTCAAAATCTATGGCAATAGTAATGTCGGTAAATTCACAAGAATAAACTAAACTAATTGGTAACCTACTTGCTGTGTAACATTCTGGATAAAATGCTGTTTTATGTTGAAAAATTCTTTGAGTCAAATTACTTGTAACTCCAGTATAATAAGAATTATCTGAACATTCTAAAATACAAACGAATGATTGTTTCATACTTCTCGATACATTTTTATTCCGTTTCTCTATATAAAAACACTCGAAGTGACGGTTACCCTATAACTTCCAATTTTGCAAAACGCAATAATAATTTTTTAACTCCTCCAACATCAAATTTAATTTCTGCTTTTTTATCGCCTGCCATACCTTCGATATTGATGATTTGCCCTTTTCCAAAACGCTCGTGCATAACAACATTTCCTATTGCTAAGTTAGAATCAAACAAATTAGTATTTCCTTGTGTTCTAACGCCAGAAACTGGTTTTAACTTACGAATATTCGGTTTGTCGTTTGCTTGTGTATTTAAATAAGCTGGCGGTTTACTCGCTACGGGTTTTGCTGTTCGTAATTTAGATTTATCAATATCTCCAAAAATATCAACATCCATCATTGGTTTATAACGATATCCTGAATTATTTTCTGGGTTTAAATATTCTAAATACTGACTGTCAATTTCTTCAATAAATCGAGAAGGTTCACTATCAACCAATTTCCCCCAGCGGTAACGCGATTGTGCATACGTTAAATACGCTTGATGTTCTGCTCTTGTGAGCGCTACATAAAACAAACGACGTTCTTCTTCTAGATCACTTCGAGAACTTAAACTCATAGCGCTTGGAAACAAATCTTCTTCTAAACCTACAATAAAAACATGCGGAAACTCTAACCCTTTTGCCAAGTGAATAGTCATTAATGCTACTCTATCATCATCGCCAGTATCTTTATCTAAATCAGTAGCAAGAGCTACATCTTCAAGAAATTCAGACAAGGCTCCTCTTGCTCCATCAATTTCTTTTTGACCTTCAATAAAGTCTTTTATACCGTTTAAAAGTTCTTCGATATTTTCAATACGAGTAATTCCTTCTGGCGTTCCGTCTTTTTTAAGTTCTTGAACTAATCCGGTTTTTTTGGTAACTAAATCGGCTAAATAAAAAGCGTCTTGTGCTTCATTAATTACTTGAAAACTTTTAATCATCGTTACAAAATCTTGCAACTTGCTTTTGGTTCCCGAATTTAATTTTAAATCAATCTTATCGATATGTTCTAAAACTTCAAAAATAGACCTTTTGTAATGGTTTGCTGCTACCGTAAGTTTTTCGATAGTTGTATTACCAATTCCTCTTGCGGGATAATTAATAACGCGTATTAATGCTTCTTCATCATTTGGATTGATAATCAATCTTAAATAACAAAGTACATCTTTAATTTCTTTACGTTGATAGAAAGACAAACCTCCATAAATACGATATGGAATATCTCTTTTACGCAGTGCATCTTCCATAGCACGCGACTGTGCATTGGTTCGATATAAAATAGCAAACTGACCATTGTGCAATTGTTGTTGCATTTTTTGTTCGAATATTGTTGCGGCTACAAAACGACCTTCTTCTCCATCTGTTAAACTACGATGCACTTTAATTTTTGGTCCGTTGTCATTTGCGGTCCAAACAATTTTATCGAGCTTGGTTTTATTCTTATCAATAACATTGTTTGCGGCTTCAACTATGTTTTTTGAGGAACGATAGTTCTGTTCCAATCGGTACATTTGAACATTATGGTAATCTTTTTGAAAATTTAAAATGTTGTTGATGTTTGCACCTCTAAATCCGTAAATACTTTGCGCATCATCTCCTACCACACATATATTTTGAAAACGATCAGACAAAGCTCTAACAATTAAGTACTGCGAATGATTTGTATCTTGATACTCATCTACTAGAATATAACGAAATCTATCTTGGTATTTTGCTAAAACTTCCGGAAAACGATTGATTAACTCATTGGTTTTTAATAATAAATCATCAAAATCCATTGCACCTGATTTAAAACAACGCTCTACATAATTTTTGTAAATATCACCCAAACGAGGTTTTTTACTCATTGCATCAGCTTCTTGTAAATCTTGGTTATTGAAATACGCTTTAACAGTAATTAATGAGTTTTTGTATGATGAGATTCGACCTAAAACTTGTTTTGGTTTATAGATATCTCTATCTAATTGCATTTCTTTTATAATTGCGCCTATAAGACGAACAGAATCTTGTGTATCGTAAATCGTAAAATTTGATGGGTAACCCAATTTCTCAGCCTCAATTCGTAAAATCTTAGCAAAAACCGAGTGAAAAGTTCCCATCCAAAGGTTTTT
>JBEDTP010000113.1:0-4529 GCA_040119075.1 Flavobacterium sp. | reverse complement strand
CATTTTTTCTCTCAACTCTTTTACATATGCATTAGCTTGAGATAAATATTCCGAATTTGGATAAGTATCAATAAATTTTTGCATTTTATTAATTGCTTTTTCAGAATCTGATTGATCTAAGCTATACACAGGAGACAATTTATAAAAACATTCAGCTCCTAAAAATGCAACCTCTTCCCTTTTTTCACTTTTTGGATAAGATGAAACAAAGCTCTCTAATTGATATCCAGCAAGGTAATATTGCTTTGAACTATACAATGCTTTAGAATACATATAAAACATGCGTTCAGCTTGAGGCTTGCCTTTATATACTGGAGCAACTTGTTCGTAAAGTCTTATTGCTTTCGAATATTTCCCTTTCTCATACATCGTATTTGCCATCTCGCTTTTTACAGAAACATCGTCACTTTTTAATGCTTTTTGGTATGGACTACAAGAGAGAATACTTAATGCTAATAAAAGAAATCCTAAAAATTTATTCATTGATTGTTAGTTTATGCTTTAATTTTGGATAAAAATGAGTCCTAAAAAAGCAACTGCAAATTTAGTCATTATTTATCTTCTAAAAAAATATTTTTTTTATGTTAAGCTATTTGTGAATTTATTAATACGAGATGCTAACTCTTCGTTTACATTTACAAGGGGAAGTCTTACTGTATTTTCCGACAAACCAAGTGATTTAAAAACTTCTTTAATTCCGCCTGGGTTTCCCTGTTCAAAAATCATATCAATTGAATCTGCCAACAAATAATGCAATTTATAAGCTTCATCTACCTTTCTATTTAAACCTAAACGAACCATCTCTGAGAACTCTTTTGGAAAGCCTTCGCCAATAACTGATATCACTCCCGCTCCACCTGCTAGAACCATTGGCAACGTAATCATATCATCACCAGAAATAACTAAAAATTCTTTTGGTGCCATTTGAATTAACTTCATTGCTTGAACAATATCCCCAGCCGCTTCTTTAATCGCAACTATATTCTCAAATTCATTTGCTAATTTAACCACTGTTGTTGGCAACATATTACTTGCTGTTCGCCCTGGAACATTATACAAAATGACTGGCAAAGGTGAAACTTCAGCAATCGCTTTAAAATGCTGATAAATTCCTTCCTGAGTGGGCTTGTTATAATATGGTGAAACAGATAAAATCCCGTCAAAGGCTGAGAAATCTCTTGTTCTTAACTCTTCCACTACTTTAGATGTATTATTTCCACCAACACCTAACACTAGAGGCAATCTCATATTATTAGCCTTAACAACTGTATCAATAACTAATTCTTTTTCCTCATTAGACAAAGTTGCCGATTCTGCTGTTGTACCCAAAACAACTAAATATTCAACACCCCCATTAACAACATGGTTTACAATCCTTGTTAACGCTTCTGTATCAACAGAAAAATCTTTTCTAAAAGGTGTCACCAAAGCAACCCCCGTTCCTATAAACTTTTGCATATTATAGCTTATTTAGTATTTTTAAATATTTAAATAGTTCGGAAACAAACTCCTTATACTGACTTACACTAGTATTAATCATAAAATGATTAATTCTTTTATCTATAGTTGAAAAACCAACTTTAAATTGAGCTTTTGAAGCTCTTGAAACAAGTAAAAGTGATGGCCGTTCGACTTCATAATAATTAATTAACAAATCAAATGGTTCATCTAAAAAAGCTTGCACCTCTTGTTTATTAATTTCTCCATTAATTTTTATATTGTTTCTTGTAAAAAACAACTCTTCAAGTGTTTCTTTTTTAGTAATTTTTTTCTTAAAAAGAAGAATTTTAATATTTTTATCCTCAACACCAAATTGTTTAATTTCCTTTTTTAGCGAATCAATATTTGTAAAGTATGATTCATCTATAATAACTCCTACTGTATTAATTTTATTAACAGATGCATCTAAGCTAGCTGTTGATAACTTAGTTGAAATAATTTTTTTAAGAAAAAAATCCTTAATTATCTTAGAAAACATAGTAATTTTACGTATTCGACAAAAGTAAAAATTAAAACCTATTTATGGTATGGTAAAAGTAAAAAAGATAAAATTATGTTTAAACAATTTTGTTATATTATTAACACTATCTATCTTTCTAGGATGTTCTTCAAAAAAGTATATTAATTATCAAACTTCTGCAGCTCTTTTAAATATTAACGATACTATTCCACTTGAAAGTAAATTTCAAAACTTTATCAATCCATACAAAGAACATATAAATAGAGATTTAGACAGCGTATTAGCCTTCAATCCCAACACACAAGATAAAAGCAAAGGACAATGGGAAACAAACATCGGTAATCTTTTTGCTTCTACAACATTAGAATTATCTAAACCAATTTTCCAAAAAAGAGAAAATAAAACAATTGACTTTTGCATGCTAAATCATGGTGGAATTCGTGCAATAATTCCAGTTGGAAACGTAACCTCTAGAACCGCTTATGAAATTATGCCATTTGAGAATAGTGTCATGGTTATTGGTTTAACCGGAAAAGAAGTTTTAGAATTAGCAAATTATGTTTTAATTGAAAAAAAACCACATCCTTTAGAAGGAATTGTAATTAAAGCTAATGAAAATTATTCTAAAGTAGTTTCTGTTGAAATTAACAATGTGCAAATCAATGAAGACAAAATTTACTATGTTGCAACTTCAGATTATCTAGCTAATGGTGGAGACAGCATGAATTTTTTCAAAAATAGCACTATAAAATTTGACTTAGACTACAAATTAAGAAACTTGTTTATTGATTATTTTAAGAAGATAGACACACTTCCAAATATTACTACAAAACACATCATAACAGAATAAAGCGAGATAGAAATGAAGAGAAGAGATTTTATACAAAAAACAGTTACTAGTTCGGCATTATTATCTTTAGGAGGATTATCATTAAGTAGCTTTGATTCTATTAAATCAACCAAGATTACTATTTTACACACAAACGATGTTCATAGTCACATTGATCCGTTTCCTGCTGACCATCCAAAAAATGCAAATCAAGGTGGAGTTGCAAAAAGAGCTACTTTAGTTGAAAAAATTAGACGTGAAGAACCTAATGTTTTATTACTTGATGCTGGAGATATTTTTCAAGGAACTCCTTATTTTAATTATTATGGAGGAGAATTAGAATTCAAACTTATGAGCATGATGAATTATGATTTAGCCACTATGGGAAATCACGATTTTGACAACGGAATTGATGGATTTTACACCCAATTACCTCATGCTAAATTCGATTTTGTATCTGCAAATTATGATTTTAAAAACACAGTTTTAAATGAAATTATAAAACCATATAAAGTATTTAAAAAAGAAGGAATTAAAATTGGAATCTTTGGTCTTGGAGTTGAACTTAATGGGTTGGTTGATAAAAAACTATACAAAGAAACAGTTTACAATAACCCTATTGAAGTCGCAAAAGATATTACAATAACCTTGAAAGAAAAGGAAAAATGTGATTTAATTATTTGTCTTTCACATTTAGGCTTTCAATACAAAAACGATCCAAATAAAGTTTGTGATATTACATTAGCTCAAAAAACAAAAGATATAGATCTAATTATTGGTGGTCATACGCATACTTTTTTAGACAAACCAGTCATAGAACAAAATGCAGTAAACAAACCTGTACTAATCAACCAAGTTGGTTGTTATGGAATAAATTTAGGAAGAATTGACTTTTACTTATCAGATGATAAAAAATATGATTCTTTAACCCAAAATATAATTATTTAATTATTTCTAAATCTCGATTGATAAAATATGTAATTAAAAAATAATATATTGGTAATTCAAAGAGACAACTTATATAAACAAATGATTTAAAAGGAAAATAATAAGCATTAATAACTGAAAATAAATCTGCTAAAAACAAACATATTAAAGTAGCAACTAGAAATTTACTGCTCAACGTTTTTCTTTTAAAAAAGTTATAAAAGCTCAATATCAAAACACTTAAAAAGACAACTATATAGTTTAAAATTAAATAATAATGATGAATTTTTGTTTTCAAAACATAAGTGGAAGTCAACTTTGTAAAAACAAACAACAAGACTAAAATAGTAATAATTACACCAAAATACTTTTCAAAAGAACTTCCTTTAACAATTAATTTTGAATCTTTTACAATTAAATACAATAGAACAAACAAAACAATAAGATACAAGCCCATGGAAAGTTCATGAAAAAAAACTTCTCCAAACAAATTCATATTGTCACTTATAAAACATAATCCAATTATCACAAAATGCAGAGTATGTTTTTTTATTCTAGATTGATTAATATAATAGTAAGCGATCGAAGCTAAAATAACAGGCTTAAATAAAATCATTGTTTCTGTATCTTTAATTATTCTAAAAAAGAACAAATAAAGTATAAATGATAAAAAATGTAATATTAATGAAGGGCTTATATTTTTCATTTTGATTATTTTAGTTGCTTTTGCTTTTCAATAAAATATCTTGTATAAAAGTAATAAGAAATAATTTGAGAAGACACATTAGCTAACTTAAATATCAATAATGGAAA
>JBEDTP010000112.1:0-4537 GCA_040119075.1 Flavobacterium sp. | reverse complement strand
TTAAAAACCAAAATAAAACTGAGAGTGCAAAAGCAATTAATGGTAAGTACCAAAACTCAGTTAAAAATGAAAGAATGAGTCCGCCAATTTCATTTTCCATTCCACTAGCTGTAATCATCCCAAAAGAACTTCTTCTACCTGTGAATTTATAATATTCAAAATCAACAAAATTAGTAAGCATAAAAATGAGGTTTACTGCGAAAAACCCAATTTTTAAACCTTTCTGAAAACCCGATTTGTATTTGAAATTTCCAGGTAGAAAATGCAATAATGCAAAAAATAAATTGATATATGCTAATGCAGATAAATCAAAGTGTAAGCCTCCTAAAAAAGTTTTTATGTTTAGTCCTGTAAATGAGTTTGTATTGAACAACAAAAACAATAGTCTACATAACTGATAAATAAAAAGAACTAATAAAAAACGCTTGAAAAACAGCTTTACACTACTGAAATAATTTTGCATATTAACTTTTTCCCTAATTATTAAACTGCTACATTATATTCTCTTAAGGCATCATTAAGTGAAGTCTTTAAATCGGTAGAAGGCTTTCGTTTTCCAATAATTAATGCACATGGTACTTGATATTCTCCAGCTGGAAATTTTTTAGTATAGCTTCCAGGAATTACAACTGAGCGAGCAGGAACAACTCCTTTTATTTCAATTGGAGAATCTCCAGTAACATCAATTATTTTTGTTGATGCAGTTAAACATACATTTGCCCCAAGTACAGCTTCTTTCTCAATTCGAACACCTTCTACTACAATACATCTTGAACCAATAAAAGCACCGTCTTCAATAATTACCGGAGCAGCTTGTAATGGTTCTAAAACACCACCAATTCCAACTCCACCAGAAAGGTGAACATTCTTTCCAATTTGTGCACAACTACCTACAGTTGCCCAGGTATCAACCATTGTTCCTTCGTCTACATACGCACCAATGTTTACATAACTTGGCATTAAAATAACTCCGCTAGAAATGTATGCACCATATCTCGCAACAGCATTTGGTACTACACGAATTCCTTTTTCAGCATAGTTACGCTTTAAAAGCATTTTATCATGGTATTCAAAAATTCCTGCTTCTAATGTTTCCATTTTTTGAATTGGGAAATACATAACAACAGCTTTTTTAATCCATTCGTTAACTTGCCAACCATTTTCAATTGGTTCAGCCACTCTGAGTTTTCCATTATCTAATAAACCTACAACTTCTCTTATAGCGTTAATAGTTTCGTTTTCTTGTAATAAAGCTCTGTTTTCCCAAGCTTTCTCTATAATTGATTGTAAATGTTGCATCTTGTACTAATTTTCAACAAAGATAAAATAATTATGTTATTGAACCGAATGGTTTATTAGCCTTTATTATTGATATTTTGTTATATTTTTATACATAAAGGTTTTAGGCAACTTTACAATTTTAGTATCTTTACAAAAAAAACATGTCAAGGATTCTTTCTTTAGATTACGGAATAAAACGAACAGGAATTGCTGTTACAGATGAGATGCAAATTATTGCTTCTGGTTTAACAACAGTCGCTTCAAACGAATTGATTTCATTTTTAAAAGACTATTTTTCTAAAGAAAAAGTTGAAAAAGTAATTATAGGGGAACCAAAACAAATGAACGGATTACCTTCTGAAAGTATGCCAATTATTGAGAAATTTATTAAGCAATTTAAGAAAGAATTTCCTGAAATGCTTTTAGACAGGGTTGATGAACGATTTACTTCTAAAATGGCATTTCAAACTATGATTGACAGTGGTTTAAAGAAAAAGCAACGCCAAAATAAAGCGTTGGTTGATGAAATTGCAGCAACAATTATGCTTCAAGATTACATGTCTAAAAGTCGCTTTTAACGTATAATTACAATATTTTCATTTTTCAACTCGTTATAAATTACTATTTTTGCCAACTAATTAATTAAAAAAAGCACAATGATTTTACCTGTTTATGGATATGGAGAGCCTGTTTTAAGAAAGCATTGCGAAGAAATCAAAAAAGATCATCCAAATCTTAAAGAAATCATTGCCAATATGTATGAAACAATGTATCATGCAAATGGAGTTGGTTTAGCAGCACCACAAGTTGGGTTACCAATAAGAATTTTTTTAGTTGATACTGAGCCATTTAGCGATAGTGATGATGTTTCTAAAGAAGAAGCGGCAGAACTTAAAAAGTTTAAACAGACATTTATAAATGCAACTATTCTTAAAGAAGAAGGTGATTTATGGGCTTTTAACGAAGGATGTTTAAGTATTCCTGATGTTCGTGAAGATGTTTTTAGACATGAAACTATTACAATTGAGTATTATGATGAAGATTTTAATAAAAAAACAGAAGTTTTTCACGGTTTAATCGCTAGAGTTATTCAACATGAATATGATCATATTGAAGGAATTCTCTTTACAGATCATGTTTCTACATTAAAGAAAAAATTAATTGGTAAGAAATTACAAAATATAATGGATGGTAAAGCAAGACCAGATTATAAAATGAAATTTGCCAACAAAAAAGGAAGATAGTTTTAGTAATAGTAATTTGACCTTGAACTTTTGACTTTGTACTTTAAACATTAAAATATATATTTGCCAACCTTAAAAAATTTAAAATGAGCATTCAAAAAATATTAGCTATATCTGGGAAGCCAGGATTATTTGAATTAAAAATTCAAACACGTACAGGATTTGTTGCAGAATCTTTATTAGATGGAAAAAGAATTACTGTGAGCATGAGAAGTAATGTAAGTTTACTTTCTGAAATTGCTGTTTATACTTATTCTGAAGAAGTTCGTTTGGCAGAAGTTTTTAAAGCTATTGCTACAAAAGAAAATGGAGAACCAACAATTTCTCATAAAGAAGATGACGCAAAATTAAAATCATACTTCCGTGAAATTTTGCCTGAGTTTGATGAAGATAGAGTATATGTTTCTGATATTAAGAAAATTTTCAATTGGTACAACTTATTACAGCCAAAAGGATTAGTAACTGTTGAAGCTTTAACTGAAGAAGAAAAACCAGCTGAAGAATCTGCTAAATAATTAAATGTTTAATTGACATAAAAAAGTCCTCAAAACTTGAGGACTTTTTTTATGTAATTTACTTAAGATTTGATTCAATGAAATTATTTATTAATTGAGTAAGTTCGTCTTTATCTATTGGTTTTGTTAGGAAATCATTACAACCCACTTTTTTAGAGTTTATAAAATCATCCTCAAAAACATATGCTGATTGTGCAATAATATAAACTGTTTTATTGAATTTTCGTATTTCCATAGTTGCTTCTAAACCATCAATTTCAGGCATTTTTATATCCATAAGAATAATATCAATATCATTTTGTGCTTTACAAATTTCAATTGCCTTTCTTCCGTTCTCTGCATGAATAATTTCATGTCCTAATTTTGATAATAAAGTTGATAAAAAAGTAAAGCTAATGATATCATCTTCTGCAATTAATATTTTTAATTTTTTAATGCTTTTACGAAACTTAGTTTCAGTTTCTTTAGAAGAATTATCATGTTTGGAACTAATAATTTTATCTAATGGAATAGTAAAATAAAATGTTGAACCTTTATTAACTTCAGATTCTACCCAAATTTTACCTTCTAGCATTTCTACATAAGCTTTTGCAATTGATAATCCAAGACCAGAACCCTGAAATGCATTTACGTCTTTTATATCAGCCTGAACAAAACGGTTGAATATAGCTTCTTGTCTTTCTTTTGGAATACCAATTCCTGTATCTTTAATGAAAAATAAATAATGTTCAGGTTCTTTTTTATAGCCTATTATTATTTCGCCATTTTCTGTAAATTTTACTGCATTTTTTATAAGATTGGTTAAAATAGAATTAAATTTATTTTTATCAGCGTTTATTTTTAAATCATTTGAATTTATGTCTAATTTTAGATCTACTTTATTTACATCGCATTGAATTTTGAAAAAATTATATAAGTCATAAATTATTTCATTAGCACTTATCTCTTCTATTGACAATTGCATTTGATGTGAATCTATTTTTGATATGTCAATTATATCATTTATAGTATTTAATAGTCTTTCGCCACTTTTGTTAATAATGTCTATATAAAGAGACATTTCTTCATTAGTTAAATCAGCTTCTTTTAGTAAAGTAGTAAAACCAATTATGCCGTTCATTGGAGTTCTTATTTCATGACTCATATTTGCTAAAAAGGCAGATTTTAATAGGTCGCTTTCTTCAGCCTTAATTTTTGCCTCGTATAATTCTTCAGTTCTCTTCTTAATTTTCTTTTTAAGGATGTAATTAAAACCAAGTGCTACTACTAAGCAAAAAAGAGTAATAGCTGTAATGATAATAAATGTATTTAGATTTCTTTCAAAATAATTTTTCTTGTGAAGAGTATTAGAATTTATCCATTTATCATACATTACTTTTCGCTCTTTAGAATCTATTTTTTTGAAAAGTTTATTGATAATTGAAAAAAGTTCTGGTAAATCCTTTCGGCAAGCAAAACTAATATTCCATGAATAATTAAGTTCTGTAGCTAACTCAA
>JBEDTP010000111.1:0-4556 GCA_040119075.1 Flavobacterium sp. | reverse complement strand
AATATTGATAATGAAGTGGTTTTAAAACAAATTATAAATAACAATAATCTAATAAAATATGAAAAAATAAATACTCAAGTTACTATTAATCAAATAGGGTTTCAAAATTTTGTAAATGTCAATTTAGTTACTGGGAGTTCTGGTTATTCTGTCTATCAATATGGAATAATGAATAATATTGAACTTGTCAAACCTTATTTTACTTCTTTAAATGAAGAATATTTTTATCAAAATGGCAACAATAATTTTATTAGTCAAAAAAGCTATTATTCAAACAATTTTAGTAATAATACAATAATTCAAACGGGAAACAATTTAAATTTTCAAAGTTTTGGAGAAAATTCTATTTCAAGTAGAATTATCTTTTCTCAAACTGGAAATTCTGGAGATATATTAATGTTTAATAGATAATATTATGAAGACAGTATGTATAAAAGTATCGTTATTTCTTTTTTTCTTTTTTTTGACTCAATTTGTAAGCGCTCAATTTATTAATAGAGATTTTGAAGCAAAAATTGAAGTTAAGGAGTTTGAAAAAATGATTGCCATAACAGGAACAGTTGAAAATTTAACTGATGTATATGAAAATTTATATTTCAAGTTATCTGTAATTAAAAATGGAGGCTTAAATAATACATCAAATAATTCTCAAGAAGGGAGGTTTACAATTAAGCCAAATGAAAAAAAGACCTTATCAAAAACGCAAATAAATATTGAAAATAATGATAAGACAATTGTATTGTTATTAATTTATAATGAAGACGACTTACTTATTGGAAAAGATAGAGTTGAATTACAAGATGTTCAAAATGAATCAGCGAATAATAATGATAAAGGAATTGAAATAGCTGGATTAATTTCTGATGAAACTAAAACTAAAGTAGGTAAAGATTTCTATGAATTATATTTTAAAAAGTATAATGAGGCATCAATAAATGGAACCGAAATAGTAACAATTGAGGAAGAGTTAAATTTTGGTAGAACAACAAAAATTAAAATATATATATCTAATGTTCTTATAAGTGAATTTATAACATTTCCTGATGAAGATTTCTTGCAATTTAAAGCAGAGGATGCGGTTTTAAAAACAAAAAAATATTTTAAAGATTCACAAAATAATAAGCGTTATGTAACTCAATATTAAAAACCTTAACATCATGAAAATAGTACTTTTTATATTGATAACTAGTTTTTGTTATTCTCAAGATTTAGTTTACAAGCCAAAAAACCCAGCACTTGGAGGTGATACATTTAATTATCAATGGATGTTGAGTTCTGCAGAATCTCAAAATAAGTTTGAAGATCCAAATCAAAAAGATAGATTTGTTCAACCGTCAGAACTTGAACGATTTAAAGAGAATTTAAACAATCAGCTCTTAAATCATTTGTCACGTACTCTATTTCAAAATCAATTTGGTGATGGAACTACGCTAGGGACTGCAGGAGCAGGAGCTCAAATTGAGGAAGGTGTTTTTGTTTTTGGAAGTCTTTCGGTTGAGTTGTATCAGTCTAACTTAGGATTAGTTGTAAATATTTTAGATATAATTACAGGTGAAGAATCACAAATAATAATCCCAGGAAATTAATTTATGAAAAAGATATACCAATATACTTTTATGGTCATTGTTGTGTTTTCTTTAAATGGATGTGGTGCTTATTTTAATCAGCCAGTTAGAGAACAAAATGCGAGCATTGGAGAAAATACACCTATCACTATTTCATTAAAAAAATTACCAAAAGCAAAAGATAGAATCGTTGTTGGGGTTTATAAATTTAGAGATCAAACGGGGCAATATAAACCTTCTGAAAATGGAAGTAATTTTAGCACTGCTGTAACACAAGGTTCTACTTCTATATTAATTAAAGCTTTAGAAGATTCTAATTGGTTCATACCAATTGAAAGGGAAAATCTTTCTAACTTGCTTCAAGAAAGGAACATTATTCGCTCAACCAGGCAAGAATATTTAAAAGGTTCTACTGCTGATGAACAACAATTATCTCCATTATTATATGCGGGAGTTTTATTAGAAGGAGGAATTGTATCCTATGATTCTAATATTATTACTGGAGGTTTTGGAGCTAGATATTTTGGAGCAGGCGGTTCAACAAGGTATCGTCAAGATAGAGTTACAGTATATTTAAGATTAGTTTCAACTTCAAATGGTAAAATTCTAAAAACGATTTATGTTTCTAAAACAATTTTATCACAATCTCTAGACGCAAGCCTATTTCGATATGTAAAATTTAAACGATTGTTAGAGGTTGAAACAGGTTTTACAAAAAACGAACCTATTCAATTAGCAGTAACAGAAGCAATTGAAAAAGCGGTCGAAGGGTTGATTATTGAAGGAATAAAAGATGATATATGGCAAGCTAATGCACCAATTTCAGAATTAACAACTCTAATTAATAGTTATGAAGCTGAGAAAGTAGAGTCAGAAACATCATTATTATACAAAAGATATTTTAAAGAAAGAAGATCTAAATATGGTTTAGATATTGCAGCAGGAGCCGCATTAATTCAAGGAGATTATTCAAACCCAGTTTTAAAACCAGCATTAAGAGCAGGGTTGAGATATTTCATTCTCCCAACATTTAATGTTAATGCGTCAGCTAATTTATTTTGGATAGAAAACAGAGGTAAATTTGAAGAAACTCAGGTTTCATTAGATTTAAATTTTGAAGTTATTTTTTTACCAAATGATAAATTAACACCATTGGTCTATTTAGGGGGAGGATTTGGGTCAACAGTAACTTACAATACGCCATACTGGAAGGTGCAATCTGGTTTAGGATTAGAATATTTAATGAAAGATAATTTTGGTGTTAGAACATTTGCTGAAATTAATTTAACACAGTCCGATATGTTAGATGAAGTCGTAGCTGGTGTACGAGACGATAATTATTGGAGATTTGGTATAGGGCTTACTTATTATTTTTCAAAAATAAAAAATGACAAAAATAAAATTGATGATTCAGAAAAAGAAGTATCAAACATTACCGAACCACTAAATAATAACTTAAAAGAATAGAACATGATTAAGTTTGTCAAAATATTCATTTTAGTGTCTATATGTTTTTTTTGTAATTCATGTAGTGAAGAACCATTAAACGAGAATGGGGTTGGCTCAATAACAGGGAAAGTTGTTGAAGCAGAAACATTTATACCTTTGGCAAATGTGAAAATTTCATCAAGCCCAAATTCAAGTGTTGTTTATACAGATTCTTCAGGAAATTTTACGATAGAAAACATTTCAGTAGGCGATTATGCTTTTGAGGCTAGAAAAGACAATTTCATTACAAAATTTGAAGGGGCAACAATACATTTAAATCAAACTACAGAATTAACATTTGAGTTATCACCTAAGGAAGAGGAAAATTTCCCTCCAAGCATGCCAATTTTGATTTCTCCTAATGATAATGTAATTGATCAGTCATTAAGTTTAAGCTTGCTTTGGAGTTGTGATGATCCAGAGAATGATGAATTAACATATAAAATAACATTAAGAAACGATGTGAATTCAGATGTTATAGAATATGAGAGTATAACTGATACTACATATGTGTTAACGGGCTTAAATTATAGTACTAAATATTATTGGCAGGTAACTGCAAACGATGGAATAAATGGAGATGTAAATAGTTTGGTAAGGTCATTCAGAACTTTGATTTTTCCAAACGCTCGCTATTTATTTGTAGAAAAAGTAAATGAGAACAATGTTATTTACACTGCTGACGATTCGGGGAATAAACTGCAAATTACTTCAGATGCGACAAACAGCTTTAGACCAAGGAAAAATTCACAAGCAAATAAAATTGCTTTTATAAGATCAAATGGAGGTCAAGCTCATATTTATACTATGAATCCAGATGGTTCAAATATTTTTAAAGTTACCAATAGTGTTCCTATTAACGGATTTGATTTAAATCACATGAATTTTTGTTGGAAAGCAAACGGAAGTCAACTTTTGTACTCTAATTTTGACAAACTGTATCAAATTAATACAGACGGAGGTGGTTTAATGCAAATATTTCAAACACCAAATGGTAAATTTATTTCAGAGTGTAATTGGAGTAACGATGGTAGTATTATTGTTTTAAAAGTAAATGATGTAAATGGTTATGCGGTTGAAATTTATACGATTGATATAAGTGGAGCTATATTAACTAATGTGCTCTCTGGTTTTGGTGGCGCTTCCGGCGGGTTGCATTTATCTGTTGATAATACAAAACTTGTTTTTACCAGAGATATTACAGAGTATGAAAGTAGTGATTATAGACAGTTAGACTCTCGAATTTTCATGTATGATTTTGTGTTAGATGTTATAACCGAAATTGATGTGCAAAAACCAGCTGGTTATAATGATTTAGATGTTATGTTTTCGCCAAATGAAGCAGAAGTAATTTTTGTTAGTACATCTAATGATGGAGTTTCTATTAAGACAATAACAAAATGTGAAATTGGATCAAGCAGTTCTAGAGAATCTTTATATGATAATGCAATCATGCCAGATTGGAAATAATTACCAACTTTATTAACCTTAAAAACGTATTTG
>JBEDTP010000110.1:0-4574 GCA_040119075.1 Flavobacterium sp. | reverse complement strand
ATACGGTTATACTGATAGTAAAGGTTCTGATGAATTCAATTTAAATCTTTCAAAAGAGCGTGCGGCTGCTGTTAAAAACTATTTGTCTAGTAAAGGTTTAGTTGTTAGTAGGTTTGTTTCTGTAGGAATGGGAGAAGCAGATCCAATTGCAGATAATGAAACTGATGCTGGTAGAGCAAAAAACAGAAGAGTTGAATTTGCAATTGTAGCAAATGATAAAATGATTGAAGATGCCAAAAAGCAAACGAATTAATATTTAGTTTAGCTTAATAAAAAAAGAGTTCCATTTTGGAACTCTTTTTTTATGCTATATTTTAATTTAGAGATTAATTCCTTCCAAACTTATAAGAAACTGTTGCAGATAAATTATACATTAAACCAGTAATTGAATTTGCATCTCCAACATATGTAGATGTACCATCAAAATTATAATGTTGAGAAATATTTGCTATAAATGAAGCGTCAATTCCTAAAAATAATCCTTCAGCAACTTTGTATTGTGGATTAACACCAACAATAATATTTAAAATATGATCAGTTTTATCTAAAGTTGGAATATCTGACTTCAAAATTGAAAGTCCAGCTCCACCATGCGCTAAAATTTGAAAATCATTATAAAACGAGCGATCATCAATTAAGTTAGAAACATTAACAATACCTTGTAACGAAATTCTAGTATTTGAAGTTCCAGTTTTGTCGCCTAATTCATTTTCAATCGAAAATTTATCAGATGCAAAATCTATTTTTGCGCCAAAAGTTTCATCAAAACTGTAGTTTATACCACCTCCAAAATGTGTAAATCCATTATAACTTGGGTCGTAAGAGCCATTCATTCCGTAGTTTAATTCAATTCCAAATTGAGCATTTGAAAGGTTAGGTAGTAGTAGTGCACCTAAGATAATTGCTAAAGCAAATAAATTTTTTTTCATCGTAAATTGGTTAATAATTTAGGGTTGTGCAATATATAATTAATAAATAGAATATGAAAACTATTTTTTTTGTAAATTTTTTCTACTTAATTTTTCTTATTTTCTTTATACTTTTGAATAAAATTTACTGAAAAATGCTCACAATATCTAGTATTTCCTTTTCATATGTAAGTATGAAAACACTTAATAATATTTCTTTTTCGGTTGGAAAAGGTCAGCATGTTTCAATTTTGGGAGAGAGTGGAAGTGGGAAGAGTACTCTTTTAAAGTTGATTTACGGTTTGTATGACGTTGATGATGGAGAAATATTTTGGAATAAAACTAAAATTTTAGGGCCTAAATATAATTTAGTTCCTGGAATGTCTTTTATGAAATATCTCGCTCAAGATTTTGACTTAATGCCATTCATAACAGTTTCTGAAAATATTGGTAAATTTTTATCAAATTTTTATCCTGAAAAAAAACAGACTAGAATCAATGAATTATTGCAATTGGTTGAAATGACAGAGTTCTCTAATGTAAAAGTTAAGTATTTAAGTGGTGGGCAAATGCAAAGGGTTGCTATAGCTAGAGTTTTAGCTCTTGAACCAGAGATTTTATTATTTGATGAACCTTTTAGTCATATTGATAACTCTAGAAAGAATAATTTACGAAGAAGCGTTTTTAATTATGCTAAAGACAATAATATTACTTGTATTGTTGCTACGCATGATATAAATGATGCATTATCTTTTTCAGATAAGATCATTGTCCTTAAAAAAGGTGAATTAATTATAGAAAAATCTCCTGAATTAATCTATAACAATCCAAGTTCTTACTATATAGCTTCATTATTTGGAGAAGTAAATGAGATTAAAATAAATTCAGTTTCTCATTATGTTTATCCACATGAATTAAAAGTTGATTTAAATTTTGATTTTGAGGTTTGTGTTAAAAAATCCTATTTCAAGGGAAGTCATTTTTTAATTGAAGCAGAGGTAAATAAAAATCCTTTCTTTTTTGAACACAATTCTTCTATTGATGCGGGAGTTATCGTAGGACTTAAAATAAAAAAAGACATGTAATAGTAACAAGTCTTTTTTAGTATTATAAGAAGCAGTTTAGTTCTTTAAATGTTTTTCTAAGAATTTATCTTGTTCCCACAATAAGTGAAAAATATTTTCTTCTGCAACATAACCATGACTTTCTTTAGGTAATATTACCATTCTAACCGGAGCTCCTAATCCTTTTAATGCTTGAAAATAGCGCTCAGTTTGTAAAGTGAAAGTGCCAGGATTATTATCCGCTTCACCGTGAACAAGTAGTAAAGGGGTTTTCATTTTTTCAGCATTCATAAATGGCGACATTGTATTGTAAACTGCTGGAACATCCCAATAGTTTCTTTGCTCACTTTGAAAGCCAAAAGGAGTTAACGTTCTGTTATAAGCGCCACTTCGAGCAATTCCGCAGGTAAATAATTTAGAATGTGTTAGTAAGTTTGCTGTCATAAATGCGCCATATGAATGTCCTCCAATCGCAACCTTTTCTTTGTTTATATACCCTAATTTATCTACAGCATTAATTGCTGCTTCTGCATTTGCAACTAGTTGAGGTATAAAAGTATCGTTTGGTTCTGTTGTATCTTCTCCAATTATAGGAAATGATGCATCATCTAAAACGGCATATCCTTTGGCTACCCAATAAACAAATGAACCATAATATGGAAAAGTAAACTCATTTGGATTTTGTGTTGTTTGTCCAGCACTATTTTTATCTTTAAATTCTTCAGGATATGCCCAAATAAGTAAAGGTAATTTTACGTCTTTCTTAGTTCTGTTATATCCAGCAGGTAAATATAAAGTTCCAGATAAAGTAACTCCGTCATTACGTTTATAAGTAATTACTTCTTTGTAGACATTGTTTAAATTTTCAAATGGATTCTTAAACGAGGTAATAGGTGTAAGCTTTTTTGTTTTTAAATTTCTAAAATAATAGTTTGGATATTCATTTTTTGATTGAATTTGAACTAAAACATCTCCTTTTTTAAGATCTTCAATAGAAAGTAACTCTTCTTTTTTATCTTTTAAATTCGATTGATAAATTCGATTTGTTTTTAGTGTTTTTAAACTAAATTCATCAATAAAAGGAAATTGACCTTCTTTCGTAAAGCCATCACCTAATAAAAATAATTTGTCGTTTTCAATAGCTAAAACATAAGTCCCAAACTCATTTTTTTTGGTTTCAAAATTACCTGGATCATTGTATTTGTCTTGATAATTTCTGTCTGAAATGATTTTTGGATTTGCTCCTTCAACAGATGGGTTGATAAGATACGTTTTCATGTTTCGTGTATCATACCATCTGTCCATTAAAATAGCTGTAGTCGCATTTCCCCATCTAACTCCAGCAAAACGTTGCTGTGTTTTTACCAATGATTTTGGTTCTTTTGTAAAAGGAGCTTCCCATAAAAATAATTCGTCTCTAAATGGAACTTCAATAGCTTGGTCACCTTCGTCTAAAGCTTCTACATAATAGAGTGTAGCTGGTGTGTCACTTCTCCAATACATGTTTCTTTTTCCTTTTTTAGTAGACATAAATCCTTTTGGCTGAATTTCATTTAAAGGTTCAATATTTACAGTTTTAATTTCTTTACCGTTTAAGTCATAAACTATTGTAGTTTGTGGAAACCTACTTAATGGTACAACATAAGAAAATGGTTTTTCAATAGTTGTTATCATAATGTAATTACCATCTGGAGAAAAAGTTTCGCCAGCATACATGCCAGCTTGTTTAAATGGTTTTAAATTCCCTTTTAAATCAATACTATTTAATTCTGAAGTAATTAAATTTTCAAAATTAATTTCGTCAGTTTTGTTTTTTAGCAAATCTTGATACGTTCTATTTTGAGAAACTTTTCCTTCACTTTCAGAAACAGTTGGGCCTAGAGGAATATTCTTTTTCTCATCAATTAAATTAGAACGATTTTGAGGTAATGTTCTAATTAATAATGATTCACTATTTTTAAACCAACTGTATGGATTTCCCATATTAGCATTCAAATTGTCAGTATAAATTTTTGTTGCTTTTGCAGTGTTAATGTCTAAAACCCATAATTCAACACCTTTATTTGTTGTATTTGTAAAAGCAACTAGTTTCTCATTTGGCGACCAGCTAATGTTTGTTATTTTTGGATTTTCTGGTAAACCTATAACTTGTACTTCATTTTTAGCAGAAACTTTTCTGACTTTTAAATTGTTGATATAAGTTACTGTACTAGAGATGTTAGTAAGTGGGTTGATTCGTAAACCACCTAATCTCATTTCTTCTTGATTTAAATCATCTAAATTTTTATAGGTGTTTCTATAACTAAAAAGAATATTTGTTTTTTTTGAATCCATAGAAACCGATGGAGCTCTTTCAAAATCAGCTAAAGCTAAAATTTCTTTAGATGGCTTTTGATACGTTATGTTTTCTTGGGCAAAAAACGAGTTACTGATAAAAAAAAGTGCAGCCCAAAATTTTAGTTTATTCATGCGTTTAAATATAAATTGATTTGTTCTCAAAAATAGGGATTATTAGTTTTTATATTTCTGTATAATTTGTTAAAAAATTAATTTAAATGTGTAATTTTGAGATAAGTGAAATTTTAGCGCTTTAAGATGATGT
>JBEDTP010000109.1:0-4574 GCA_040119075.1 Flavobacterium sp. | reverse complement strand
TTGAGGTTAATACAATTGCTGCTAAACCAGCTGCTGGTCCACTAACTCCTATTTTGGAACCGCTTAAACTTCCTACAACAACCCCTCCAATAATACCTGAAATTAATCCTGAAAATAATGGTGCTCCACTCGCTAAAGCAATACCAAGACATAATGGTAATGCAACGAAAAATACGACTATACTTGCGGGTAAGTCATTCTTTAATGTTTTAAACATAAATGATTTTTTGAATTTAATAAAATTTTACACTTCAACTCAATGAAGTTTTTGAAAAAATTAAACTAATTCAGGTGGAGGAAGAAATACTTTAAGCTTTAAAGAGTTTACTTTTCTATCGTTTAAAACAGAATATTTAACTTTTTGAAATCCTTCAAAGTCAATTATTAATGGAATAGAATAAATGGATGGAACTAACTTAATTTCATTAAATGCAGAGTGATTTTCCTCTTCACTCATATTAAAAAAATAAGAAATATCAACACTATCATCTATAGTAGACACTATAGTTGGTGTAGCTAAAAACAAAATAAATATAATTAAAACTATATTAGAAATGCATTTCATGTTGCAAATATACTTTTTTTTGTCATAAAAATAAACTCCCCTTTCTTAAATAAAGCATAAAAAATCTTTCTTAAAAATGTGGTTACTAATTTATCTTTCTTATCTCATCTATGCATTTAACATCCAAATTGTGCTTCTTATGCTGAAATAAAATCACTTACATTTAAATTAGTTCATCTATTTACTTAAAAGACAATCTTAATTCATTATAATAACCTCATATTAAATCACATATCAATTTATTTTAAAAAAACATTAGTTTATAATAAATCTAATTGATAGTTTTCATATTTTTATCAAAAAAATTTATACCATGACAATTACTCAACTACATTATGTTTTAGCTGTAGCTGAATACAAAAATTTCACTTTAGCGGCTGAAAAGTGTTTTGTAACACAACCAACGTTAAGTATGCAAATTCAGAAGTTAGAAGATGAATTAGATATCCTAATATTTGACAGAAGTAAAAAACCCATTCAATTAACTGAAATTGGTAATAAAATTGTAAATCAAGCGAAAAATATAGTTAATGAAGCTGGAAGAATAAAAGATATTGTTGAACAACAGAAAGGATATATTGGTGGCGAATTTAAAGTAGGAATCATTCCTACTATTATGCCTACTCTTCTACCCATGTTTTTAAATTTATTTATCAGTAAATACCCAAAAGTTAATCTAATAATTGAAGAGAATACCACTGAAGAAATAATTACAAAATTGAAAAATGGTCATCTAGATTGTGCAATTGCAGCTACACCATTAGAAGAAGAAAGTATTAAAGAAATTGTTTTGTACTATGAACCATTTGTTGCATACATCCCAAATGCTGAAGATTTGAACAAAAAAGAGGTAGAAATTTCAGATTTAGATTTAGACACAATTTTATTACTTCAAGACGGACATTGTTTTAGAAATAGTATTTTAAATTTATGTAAAAACAATTCTCATTTTAATCAAAATCATTTTCAAATAGAAAGTGGAAGTTTTGAAACATTAATAAAATTAGCTGATGAAGGTTTAGGAATAACTTTATTACCGTATTTACATACTTTAGATTTAAATGAGAAGAATAAAAGTAAACTACGTGATTTTAAAAATCCAAAACCAGCTAGAGAAGTAAGTTTACTTTACCCAAAAAACGAATTGAAAATTCATATTATTGACGCTTTAAGAAATACTATTTCTGGAATTGTAAGAGGGGCAATTGCATTCAATGATGTTGAAATTATTAGTCCTAAATAAAAAAAGGTACGCTTATGGCGTACCTTTTATTTAATTAATATAAATTAAACATTGTCTTAATTCAGGTTTTTCTTCCGTAAACTGTAACAGCCAATTTCTTAGTTGGTCAATTTCGTATGGTAGCAACACTTTTAATGCCTTTTCTAATTCTTTGCAAAAAAGCTTGGGATCAAAACTTACTCTTTCAAGTATAGATTTAGTATAAGAATACATTGTTCTAGACATACTTTAAATAAAATTTTGGTTAGACTAGGGATAAGAACTTGTTGTAAATATAGATATTTTTTTTGAATATAACATATATACTTTTCATAAAAAATACTAAAGTTTTATTAATTTTTTAATTTAACTAAACAAACATTAATATATAACGAGAGATGATGTAAAAATATTAAATTATAAACAATCATACTTTTACACCACGAATCATTTCGCGTTTACCAGGAGCGCCTGGTAATTTTTCAACTTTAAAACCTGCTTTAAGCATTGCTCTTTTAATTGATCCTCTACAAGCATAAGTGACTAAAACACCATTTTTTAATAACGAATTATACATTGCCTGAAAAATCTCTTCGTTCCATAATTCGGGCTGAAGCGTAAATCCAAAAGCATCAAAATATATCAAATCAAAACATTCAACATCTTTAATATCTTGAAACAACTGTTTTCTCTTAGTTAGTTTAAAATTTGAAGAAATTTTATTTTCCAAATTCCAATCTGAATTGTGCATTTTATTAAAAATAAAATCTTCTGTTTCAACATTCAATTCTTGAACATAATTAAGTCTTTTGATTTCTTCCTTTACAACAGGAAAAGCTTCAACACCAACATAATTAACATCAATATTATCTTTTTTAGCTTCTAAATACGTTATAAAGGCATTTAAACCTGTTCCAAAGCCAATTTCAAGAATGTTGATTGATTTTTTTTGAAATAATGAATAACCAGCTTTAATAAAAACATGATAAGCTTCTTGTATTGCTCCATTTTTAGAATGATAACTTTCGTTCCATTCTGGAATATAAATGGTACTAGAACCATCGCTCGTTATGATTATTTCTCTTTTCAAAGCTTAAACTAATTTATATAAAGCTTTTTAATTCTTGGAATTGGTCCGCCACATTTAACTTGGTGGCATTCGATACAAGCATTTACTCCGTTATTAAAATGCCTTTTTGCGTTTTTTGGATCTTTATAAATTAATTCTTGAGCTAGAATAAATTTTGAAGCTTGTTCTTTAAAAAAAGTATCTTTATCAGTATCATCCGTTAAAACTGCTTCATGAATTTTTGTAAAATGTTGTGGAAATTGACCAACAGTATCGCCTTTAATAATTCGATCCTTTAATCTTTCATTATCAACATACATTTGTTCCATTAAAGTTGCCATTTCTGACATTTGATACATTTCAAAATCTTCAGAAGTTTTTGTTACTTCTTCAGCAGATTCTTCTTTCTTAGTATTACAACTAAAAAAGAAAAACACTGAAAGAAATAATATAATTGAATATTTCATTATTTAGAAATTAAAACTCCATTTGCCATAAATGAATAGGTTGTTTTTGGAGCAACAATGCTATCAATAGCTTCTTGAGATTTTCCAGCATCTTTTGCATAATGTTTTAAATCATCAATACTTTCAACGCTTACATAAGCTTTCCCTTCAACAACAACATCTTTGTTTTCAGCATTCATTGGTACAAAAAAAGCATAATCTTTAAATTTTACGAAAGTAGAATTATCATTCTCTAAAGCAACGTTCATCCAACAACCTTTCTTTTGACAAATATTATTAATTTTTGAAGCAAATTTTACATTTATTGTGTCTCCTTCTTTTAAAGATTCAAACTTTGCCATCATTTCTGCATTTGAAAGTGCTCCATCTTGTGAGATTGAATCGCCAAAAAAAGCAAAAGTTTCCGTTTCTATTATCTCTTCTTTAGCTTCTTCTTTCTTACCACAAGAAATCGCAAATACTGCAAATGCAAGCAAACATGTAATTTTTTTCATTTTATATAGTTTAGATTTATCACAAAAATAGCAGAAATACTCTAAAAATGAATATATAATATGTTAATAATATCCTTAAAATTAATCATAGGTAAATCTAAAAACAAACATAATTTTATTAGTTTTGCACTTATAAAGAATTTTTGTCTTTAAAAACATCTAATTCAAATAACATTTAATCATTTTAATAATGAATTTACCAACAATCGAGGATATTAATATCACAAAAGCCCCAAGCTCTAAAATTGACCAAATTGATTTTGAAAACATAACTTTTGGAAATGTTTTTACAGATCATATGCTTGTTTGTGATTATGAAGATGGTGTTTGGCAAAAGCCTAGTATTGAGCCTTACGCACCATTTACCATCGATCCATCGGCCAAGGTATTTCATTATGGTCAAGCTATTTTTGAAGGCATGAAAGCTTATAAAGATACTTCAGATGATGTATGGTTATTTAGACCTGATGAAAACTACTTGCGTTTTAACAAAAGTGCTACTCGTATGGCTATGCCTGAAGTGCCTGAAGATGTGTTTTTAGGTGGACTTAAGCAATTGTTAGAAATTGAAAAAGAATGGGTTAAAAAAGGAAAAGGGAATACTTTATATATAAGACCTTTTATGATTGCAACAGGCAGTGGTGTTATTGCTGCTCCTGCAAAGTTTTATAGATTCATGATTATTCTTTCACCTGCAAAAGCTTATTATTCTGGTGAAGTAAAAGTTTTAATTGCTGAACATTTTAGTAGAGCTGCA
>JBEDTP010000108.1:0-3702 GCA_040119075.1 Flavobacterium sp. | reverse complement strand
TAATTCAATTACTAAAAAAGTTATTGTAAACTAAGAATAATCTTGATATAAAATATAAAAAGCATCTAACTTAAGTTAGATGCTTTTATTTTTACTATAATACTTGATTGAACTCTTTTAATGACAACTTGCTTCGTTTTGTACGAACAAACTCATTGTACTAGGTGAAATATATGGAATATTTAAGCCTAAACCTCTTATTATAAATAGAATTCCAATACATACAGTAATAACTGGAATTGCTTTTTGAATCGTATTTCGAATTGGTATAGAAACTAAATTTGTGATTAAAACTACCATACTCATCATTGGAACTGTTCCTAATCCAAATAAAAGCATATATAAAGTACTAAACTCTAAATCTGGCATTGCTAAAGCCCCGAATAATGCAACGTAAACCATTCCACAAGGTAAATATCCATTTAGTAAACCAATAGTAAAAAACGATTTATAAGTACGATTTTTGAATTGGTGTCCAAGACTTGACTTTACTTTAGAAATAACTTTATAAACAGGTTTAGAGAAATTATAGTTGGCTAAAGTTTTTTCAGGTACAACTGCGATAATGATCATTAAAATACCTACTATAATAGATAGTTGTTGTTGCAACCCTGCAAGAAAGAATCCTTTCCCTAATAACCCAAAAAGCAATCCTAATGATGTATATGCGGTTAATCTACCTAAATGATATACTGATAATTGAGATATTTTTTTAGCTTCACTGTTTCTATCTACAGGCAACATCATAGCAATTGGTCCGCACATTCCTATACAGTGAAAACTACTAATTAATCCAAAAATGATAGCTGTATATAGCATGAAAATTAATAATAAATTGTTTCTTTAGTTCTGTATTCTTTACCAGAATAGCTCCAATCTATAGTAATGTCCCAAAGACCGCCAACCAAATTACTTTTAGGTATGAGCAAATGTGAAGTAGATAATGAAATTTGAATTTCAGAATCTAATTTCTGATTAGACGGTCTATATAGAGACACTTTACCTTTAATATTTTTATAGTCAAATTCTTCAGGAAAAAATACTTTAATCCCATTTTCAACTTTTTCTATTCTAACTTTTGAATTAAGAGCGTTAGCATTATTTGTTTTTTCAATATTACCTTGTACTTTCAATTCCTGTTGGTAGTAGTCGCTTACTACTAATTCTCTATCATAGCTGTCATTCAATTGTACTTTTAATACGAAATACAAAATAAATGTCATGAAAAGTGCTATTGCAATTACGATTCCTGTTCCCCAATTAATTTTCATATTTATAAATTTTAATTTAAAACCTAGTTAAAAGTTCTTGGTCCTAAAAAGGTTGTTTTTGTTGTTTCAATCAGTTTGCCTTCGTTATAAAAGCCTAATTTTATTTTTATTTTATCATCTTTAATTTCTGATGCTTTAATTTCAATAAATAAGGTTCCTTGAAAAGTTTTTTCAGCAGGAATTTTAATGTTTTTATTTCCAACTAATTTAACAATACCCTCTGGTTTTTCTAATTTAATTGTAATCTTATCAAAATCTTTAACTGTCTTATTTATTATCTTGTAAGTAAAAACATTGCTGATCATTTCTCCTTTCTTTTGGTATAATTGCCCTGGTAATCGTAGCACTTTTGCTTCTACATCATTACGTAAGAATAACAATCCTACTAACAATCCAATTAAAATTGTCAATACCGCCATGTACCCTTTCATTCTTGCTGTAAGCTTGAACTTCTCTTTCTTAACGATTTCATCTTCACTTGCATAACGAATTAGACCTTTTGAAAGACCTACTTTATCCATTATGGTGTCGCATTCATCAATACAAGCTGTACAATTTATACATTCTAATTGTGTACCGTTACGAATATCAATACCTGTAGGACAAACATTTACACATTGCATACAGTCAATACAATCTCCTTTACCTGTTAAAGTTCTATCTTCCCTTTTATCCCATTTTGCTCGCCCTTTATCTCCTTCTCCTCTAACGTGATCATATGCAACATTGATTGATTTATTGTCTAATAAAACTCCTTGCATTCTCCCATATGGACAAGCAATTATGCAAACTTGCTCTCTAAACCATGTAAAAACAAAGTAGAATACACCCGTAAAAATTAACAAAGCAGTAAGTGTACTTAAATGAGCTTGAGGACCGTCAATTACATAACGTAATAATTTATCACTGCTAATTAAATAGGCTAGAAAAACATTTGCAATTATGAACGAAATGATAAAAAATATAACCCATTTTAAAACACGTTTTCTAATTTTTTCAGTGTTCCATTTTTGTTTAGCTAATCGAATTTGAGCACCTCTATCTCCGTCAATTAAATACTCAATTCTTCGAAAAACCATTTCTAAAAAAATAGTTTGTGGGCAAAACCAACCGCAAAATATTCTACCAAAAGCGACAGTAAAAAGTGTTAAGCCTACTACCCCAATTATCATTGAAATAACAAACAAATAAAAATCTTGAGGCCAAAACGGAAAACCAAATATTGAAAATTTTCTTTCCAATAGGTTAAACAATAAGAATTGATTACCATTTATTTTAATAAATGGAGCAGATAATAAAAACGCCAAAAGAAAATAACTTAGTATTTTTCTCTTCTCGTATAGTTTACCTACTGGCTTTTTAGGATGAATAAAATTTCTTTTCCCCTGTTCATCTATTGTGCCAATAGTATCTCTAAAACTATCATCTGGTAATTTTGCCATTTTAAATTATTCTAAAAGAGGTCTAATTATTCATTAAACCTCTTATTTTTATTTTACTGTTAAAGTATCAATAACTGTCTCTGTTGATGGAGCTTTTTCCTCTTCTATCCAAATTTCTCCCTCAGCTTCTTTTCCTCCTTCTGGATTTGATCCATTTAGAGAAACAATATAACTAGATATTTTTTGAATATCAGCCCCTTTAATAACATCTTTCCAAGGTGCCATTACTGGATTATTTGAGCTTCCTTCAGAAATTAATTTGAAAATGTTTTTTACTCCTCCTCCATTTATCCAATGAGCATCGGCTAAATTTGGACCAATTCCACCTTGTAAATTTGCACCATGACAAGCCACACAATTCAAATCAAATATTTTCTTTCCATCAGCAATACTAGCAGCATCTGTTAAAAGTTCGACATTATCGACGTTTACTAAATCCGGAGCTGTTTTTAAATATTCTTCATGTTCTTTTTCAGCTTTTGCCATAGCAATTTCATATTCTTCTTTTTGAGTATAATCACCAACTATGTGAAATCGAATTAAATAAACAAAAGCAAAAATGATACAACCATAAAATAGATATACCCACCACGGAGGTAATACATTGTCTAGTTCTTTTATACCATCATAATCATGATCTAATAAAACATCTGATTCTTCCTCAATATTTTTAGAACGTGTTAAACTCTTGTAAAATTTACTTTCTGTAAATGAATATGATTTTGCATTCTCAAGTTGTTTTCTCTGTTCTTCAGTTAATAATTGATAAGTAACTCTGTCTACCGCAGAAATAACAATTTCTATTGCAACTAATAGAAACATAAATACTCCTAAAAATAAAGATACCATTGGATACTTTATAAATGCTGGACGATCTCCTGAGTCTATAAAAAATTCCATTCCTGCAAAAACAATTGCAAATATTACAGGAACTCTAACGTATGATGGAATTAAATTTTTCATCTTAAATATTTTAAAATTAATCTTTG
>JBEDTP010000107.1:0-4588 GCA_040119075.1 Flavobacterium sp. | reverse complement strand
AAGTTCCAAATTGTAATAAATATTCTTTATTTTCAGGAACATTAATAAAAGTTTGGGCAAAAATTACACCCGAACCATACTCTCTTTCATTATAAAAAAACTGATACCCATCATTTTGATCATTTTTTGGAATATACCAACCAATTTTTCCATTACTATTTGCATCAAATAATTTATCATTTTTTGCGTAAATTTCAGGTTCATACTCTGTATCTAAACCACTACTGTTTAAGTTTTCGAAAACGCCACAAAATTGCCAATCTGTTATAACATTTAATTTTGAATAGTAGGCTTTTGCTTCAGTATGATTTAATCTTTTTGCTTCACTTGTAGCTTTTCTATATTTAACTATATCTAAATTTTGAAAAACCGAAGATTGAGATAAAAAATCAATTTTTTTATAAACTAAATCATCATATCCTGAATCATTTATATGCCCCATTACAAAATTGGTATTTATAAATGGGTCAATATAAAATTTAGCATTTTCTAATTTTTCGAGTTTCTTAATTAAGGTTTCATCATAACTTAATCTGCCTAATTCTTCATCAATCATTGCATCTAAAAATAACAAATCAATTGACTGGTCTTTAGATTTTGAAAACTGCTTATCAAAAAGACTTCGAGCCTCTTCCCTTTTATTAGCTATTAATAAATCAACCACTTTAGAATAATCATTCTGAGAAAAGACGTTTAGTGTAAATAGAAACACTAAATAAATTAAGGTTTTTTTCATGTATTATATAATTAATTTTTATCTTCTAATAAAGGAACAAATCGAAACTCTCCAAATTCATGTTTTTCAAATTGAGTTTCATTTTTTCGAATCAAAAGTGTCATAGTTTGTATATCTTCTCCTACTGGAATAACTAACCTTCCTCCAATTTTTAATTGTGCCATAAGCGGCTGTGGAATAAACGGAGCTCCTGCAGTAACAATGATACTATCAAAAGGAGCATAATTTGGCAACCCTTTATAACCGTCTCCAAAACTTAAATGTTTAGCTCTAATTCCTAATTTTGGTAACAATAAAGAAGTTTTTTTAAATAACTCATTTTGCCTTTCAATTGAATATACTTTAGCTCCTAGGTGAAACAATACTGCAGTTTGATAGCCACTTCCTGTGCCAACTTCTAAAACTTTATGATCTTTATTTACTTCAAGTAATTCACTCTGAAAAGCAACTGTATATGGTTGAGAAATAGTTTGACCAGATCCAATGGGAAAAGGTTTATCTTGATAAGCAAAATCTTCAAAACTTGAATTCAAAAATAAATGACGCGGAATTTTTTTTATTGCGTCTAGTACATTTTTATTTTTAATTCCTTTCTCTTCAAGCTGCTTAGCCAACTGATTCCTAAGTCCTTGATGTTTTGAAGTATCTTTCAATTTTAGGTAGTTTTGTATTTGGTAAAAATAGAAAACAAAAAGGCAATTATCAATCTTATTTTATCAATTAATTGCTATTTTTGTTGAAAATACTCTATTTATGTTAAAAGTTGGCGTACTAGGTGCTGGACATCTAGGAAAAATACATTTACGTTTATTAAAACAGTCTGAAAAATACGAATTAGTTGGTTTTTACGATGAGAATCATGAAAACGGAAAGAAAGTAGCTGCTGAGTTTGGATACAAACAATTTGATACTATAGCAAAACTAATACATGCTGTTGATGTTATTGACATTGTAACACCTACTTTATCACACTATAAATGTGCAAAGGTTGCAATCAAATCAGGAAAACATATTTTCTTAGAAAAGCCAATTTCTAATACTGTCGAAGAGGCTGAAGAAATTATTGCACTATCTAAAGAATTCAATGTAAAAGGACAAGTGGGTCATGTTGAACGTTTTAATCCTGCATTTACTGCAGTTAAAGACCAAATTATAAACCCTATGTTTATAGAAACACATCGTTTAGCCGAATTTAACCCTCGTGGTACTGATGTTCCTGTAGTTTTAGATTTAATGATTCATGATATCGATGCTATTTTAAGTGTTGTAAAATCAAAAGTAAAATCGATAAACGCAAGTGGTGTTTCTGTTTTAAGTCAGTCTCCAGATATTTCAAATGCACGAATTGAATTTGAAAACGGTTGTGTTGCTAATATTACTTCGAGTAGAATTTCTATGAAGAACATGCGTAAATCGCGTTTCTTTCAAAAAGATGCTTATATCTCAGTTGATTATTTAGACAAAGTGTGTGAAATTGTAAAAATGAAAGACGCACCAGAAGTTCCTGGCGATTTTGACATGATTTTACAAAATGCAGAAGGCGAAAAAAAACAAATCTATTTTGATAATCCAAGTGTGGAACCAAACAATGCTATTTTAGATGAATTGAATGCTTTCGCAGATGCTATAAACAATAATACAACTCCTATTGTAACTTTAGAAGATGGAACGGAAGCATTACGTGTAGCGTATCAGATTATTGATTCAATGGAAAGATAATAAATGACAAGAAAAGATTTTATATTAGAGTTAATTAATAGAATAAAGCTATTACTAAAAATAGCAGTTTTAGTATATTTCATTTATTTTTTATTTCAAGTGGTTTCTGATAAAAACAGCAATGAAAGAGCAATTTTATTTTCTGCTATTATTTTCATAGGAATACTTATAATTCTTGGAATGATTTATTTTTTTGTTGATTATCTAAAAAGTAAAATCCCTGAAAAAGTAAAAATATACCTCAATATAATTTCAAAAGTAATTGACATAGTATGCGAAATTTTTGCGATAATTATCTTAATGAAACTTTGGAAAGAAGATAGAATATTCGAATTTATATTAATAGTTTGCATTGTCTTATTTTCAATGTATACCAACAAAAAAAATAAACTAAAATGAAACAAATAGCCGTAATTGGAGCTGGAACAATGGGTAACGGAATTGCTCACACATTTGCTCAATCAGGATTTACTGTAAAATTAATTGACATCTCTGAAAAATCATTAGAAAAAGGTATGGCAACTATTGCCAATAACTTAGACCGTATGGTTGCTAAAGGTGTTATTTCAGAAGACGATAAACACAAAACAATTGCTAATATCATAACTTATACCGACATTAAAGATGGTGTTGTAGGATGTGATTTAGTTGTAGAAGCTGCAACTGAAAATGTTGGTTTAAAAATGAACATTTTTAAGCAATTAAGCGAAGTTTGCGACCATAACGTAATTTTAGCTTCAAATACTTCTTCTATTTCTATTACTCAAATCGCGGCACAAGTAGTGCATCCAGAAAGAGTAATTGGAATGCACTTTATGAATCCGGTGCCAATTATGAAATTGGTAGAAATTATTCGTGGTTATTCTACGTCTAATGAAGTGACTAAAATCATCATGGATTTATCTGTGAAATTAGGAAAAACTCCAACAGAGGTTAACGATTATCCTGGTTTCGTAGCAAACAGAATTTTAATGCCAATGATTAACGAAGCAATTGAAACACTATATAACGGAGTTGCTGGTGTGGAAGAAATTGATACCGTTATGAAATTAGGAATGGCACACCCAATGGGTCCATTACAATTAGCCGATTTTATTGGTCTTGATGTTTGTCTTTCTATTTTAAACGTTATGTACGACGGATTTAAAAACCCTAAATATGCACCTTGTCCTTTATTAGTAAACATGGTAATGGCAGGAAAACTTGGAGCAAAATCTGGTGAAGGTTTTTACGATTATGCAGAAAGCAAAAAAGCGGAGAAAGTTTCTTCTCAATTTAGTAAATAATTAACAATGGATAGTTGACAATTGATAATTTGAATTAATTATCAATTGTTAATTGTCAATTATCAATTGCATAAATGAGCAAAATAATTCCATTTAAAGCAGTTCGTCCTACAGCAGATAAAGTTGGACTTGTAACGTGTAGAAACTACGAAGATTATAGTGCTGCTGAGCTTGCTGCTTGGTTAAACTTTAATCCATATTCTTTTTTACATATTATAAACCCCGCTTATCTAAATGTGCACAACATTAGTTTAGACAAACGTTTTAAAGGAGTTGCCAATAAATTCCAAGATTTTAAAAACAATGACGTTTTTATTGAAGATGAAATCCCAGCTTTTTACTTATACGAGATAAAAACTAAAAACGATTTATTCACTGGAATCATTGCCGGAACTTCAGTTGATGATTATAAAAAAGATGTCATTAAAAAGCACGAAGACACGCTACAATATCGTGTAGAAATGTTCAAAGATTACTTGCATCAAACGCGTTTTAATACCGAACCAGTTTTAATTACGTATCCAGACAGTGTTGAGCTAAACACTTGGATTCTATTGAAGAAAAAAAACAGAGCGGTTTACGAATTTTCAACTACTAACAAAGAAAAACACACACTTTGGAAAATAGATACACAAAGTGATATCGATTGGCTCGAAAATCATTTTGAAGAAATTCCGAATTTATATATTGCCGATGGTCATCATCGTTCAGCTTCGGCTGAATTACTTTATGAACAAGACCAACATTTAGGAAATCCTAATTTAAATTATTTCATGAGTTTTTTAATTGCTGAAAGTAATGTGAAAATTTATGAATTCAACCGAATTATTCGCGATTTAAACGGTTA
>JBEDTP010000106.1:0-3316 GCA_040119075.1 Flavobacterium sp. | reverse complement strand
ACCGTTATTTTTCGCGCCCAAGCTTCAAAAGCATAATCTTCTTTTAATTGCTCTATTTTAGTGAAGATGGTATAAAAGGCATCGGCCATAACTTCTTCAATGTCTTCTTCCTTTTTAAGGTACCTCTTGCAGGTGTAATACAACTTAGAACCCATTTGCTCATACAGTAAGCACTGGCCTTCTCTTTGTTTTTTTCTACAAGCTTGTATAATTTTTACATCCATTGTAATTGCATTGCTTTATTATATAGAGCATAAAAGTTGGTAAAAGGTTGGGACGACCTTAAAATATTTTTTAAAATTATAAAAAAAAGGCGTGAGAAACAGATTCTTACGCCTTTTAAGATTTATATTAATTGTTTATTCTTTAAAAACCATATCAATACACATAACTGCTGCAAGTATTAAAGGTCTAATTTTATCGTCTTCTGCTACATTTTTATTAATGTTTAGTACATAATTATCTGCGCTCGTAAAAAATTCTTTACCTATTCCTGCCCATTTTTTTGAGACGATAGCTAACTCGTTAGTTTCTTTTAAGAATTTAAATTCCCAACCAGTCCATTTTCCTTGAAGTGTACATAAGTGTTTGTCGTTATTGTCATGTATTTCAAATTTTCCGCCAAATGAAAAGAATTTTTGTTTGAAAATGCCAATTAAGCGGTCATTCTCATCTAAAACTTCAATATCAGATCTAAAAAAGGTTACTCCTCTTTTTATACTTAGAATTTTTTTATTTTGGTTGTCACTAATTACAATATTAAATGGAGTCATTTTTTTGTAACTCGTAAAACGGAATATTTTTGTAAAAGCACCAAGATTTGGTTCTCTACAAGTCATCATCATTGCTCCATTTTCGGGATTAAAAATATCGAAATTATTAGATGCTTTAAACATGCCAACGTGCTCTTTTACCAAAAACACATTTTTTGTTAAGATTTGATTCATTAAAAAGGATTATTTAGGATTTTATTTTTTCGTTTATAAAAATACATTTTATCTTTAGAACTTAAACAGAACCAAATGAAAAACATTTCTATAGATTCTCTAAAAGTTTCAAGTACAATTAAGCTTAGTGATTTACCAACTTTAATTGATGTAGCTACTTCTGAAAAGAAGAAAGAAAAGGAGTTGCAAAAAATTAGAGAAAAACTGAGCAAAGTGCAAGATAAAATGTATGCGCATAATAAATATAGCGTACTAATTTGTCTTCAAGGAATGGATACTGCAGGAAAAGACAGTTTAATAAGAGAAGTTTTTAAAGAATTTAATGCGCGTGGAGTAGTGGTTCATAGTTTTAAAACTCCAAATTCTAATGAACTTGAACACGATTTCATATGGAGGCATTATTTGGCTTTGCCCGAAAAAGGAAAATTCTCTGTTTTTAATAGAACACACTATGAAAATGTATTGATTACAAGAGTACATCCTGAATATATTGTAAATGAAAATATTCCTGGAATTGAAAAAGTAGAAGATATTACATCTGATTTTTGGGAAAATAGATTTGAAAGCATCAATACATTTGAAAAACATGTTGCTTCAAATGGGGTTATAATTTTGAAATTCTATTTACATTTAAGTAAAGAAGAACAACGCCAACGATTACTTCGAAGATTAGAAAAAGAAAAACACAATTGGAAATTTTCTCCTGCCGATTTAAAAGAAAGACTGCTTTGGGACGATTATCAAAAGTATTATGAAGAGGCAATTAATAAAACCTCAAAACCATACGCACCTTGGTTAGTCATTCCAGCTGACAATAAAGAAACTGCTCGTTATTTAGTTGCCAAATCTATTTTAGAAGAATTGGAAAAGTATGAATTTCATTATCCTGAATTAGATCAGGAAATTCAGGATAATATAAAAATGTATCACGATAAATTGAGTGCAGAAAAATGAGGTTATGGGTAATAGGTAATAGGTAATGAAAATTAACTCCATTACCAATCACCCAAAACCTATTACCTCAAAAAAATACTTACCTTTGCAGGCTAATTGCAAAAAAAATGAATTTATCTACTTACACAAAAGAGTTTTCTTATAATTTAAAGTTGGCTTATCCTATTATTTTAGGAATGTTAGGTCATACGGTTGTAGGAATTGTAGATAATATCATGGTAGGAAAACTTGGTCCAACTGAGTTAGCTGCTGTTTCTCTCGGAAATAGCTTTGTGTTCATTGCAATGTCATTAGGAATTGGTTTTTCAACAGCTATTACACCACTAGTTGCTGAAGCCGATGGAAGAAAAGATGTAGAAGGTGGAAGAAGCGCATTTCATCACGGATTATATTTATGTACAATTCTTGGAGCTGCATTATTTGCAATTATCTTTTTTTCTAAGCCAATTATATCATTCATGGGTCAACCTGAAAATGTGGTAGAATTGGCAAAGCCTTATTTAGATATAGTTGCTTTTTCGTTAATTCCATTAATCATGTTTCAAGCCTACAAGCAATTTGCCGATGGAATGAGCGAAACAAAACTATCTATGTGGGCAACTATAATTGCAAATATTGTAAATGTAGTGTTGAATTATTTACTGATTTATGGAATTTGGTTTTTTCCAGAATTAGGAATTGTTGGAGCAGCAATCGGAACTATTGTTTCTAGATTTGTAATGTTAGGATATATGCATTACATGATGAATTTAAGAGAGCGTTTTCATCCCTTTTTTAAAGGATTTAGTTTAAAAGAAATTAAAAAATCAGTTAATATTCAAATTATAAGATTAGGAACTCCATCGGCAATGCAAATGTTTTTTGAAGTGGCATTGTTTACAGGGGCAATTTGGCTTTCGGGACGCTTAGGAACAACAAGTCAGGCTGCAAATCAAGTTGCACTAAGTTTAGCTTCCTTTACGTTTATGTTTGCCATGGGATTAAGTGTTGCAGCAATGATTAGAGTTGCCAACCAAAAAGGATTAGAAGATTATAATAAGCTACGATTAGTTGCGGTTTCGATATTTTTATTAGGCGGAATAATGGCAGTTGGTTTTGCAATCTTTTTCATGTTGTTTCATGTGCAATTGCCAAAAATGTTTGTCGATATGAAAGATGTTTCAACGTTAATAGAAAATACCGAAGTAGTAACAATTGCAGCCCAATTATTATTAATTGCAGCCGTTTTTCAAATTTCCGATAGTTTACAAGTTGTTGCTCTTGGTGCATTACGTGGATTGCAAGATGTGAAAATTCCTATGTACATGACCTTTTTTTCCTATTGGATTGTTGGTTTTCCAATTTCAATTTATTTAGGAATTTATACTTCACTTGGTGCATCAGGAATTTGGATAGGACTTTTAGCAGGATTAACA
>JBEDTP010000105.1:0-4621 GCA_040119075.1 Flavobacterium sp. | reverse complement strand
AAATGCTTTTATTCGGAATTAGAATTAGTATTGAAGCAATTAATTCAATTATGCCAGATCCAATTCTTCCAACAGGCTCCATTTCTAATTTGGAAAATAGTGTTACACTTTCTGGAGCAGCAGTAAATTTAAAAAACAAAGTTTGTAGCATAATGAATGCAGGAATAATTCGTATTAACCAAAAATATACCTTTTTCATAGTTTATTTTTTAGGAATGAATTTTATTGAAACCGAATTTGTGCAAAAACGTTGGCCAGTAGTTTCTTTTGGACCGTCATCAAAAATATGACCTAAATGTCCGTCACAATTAGCACAAACTACTTCCGTTCGTACCATTCCGTAACTTAAATCTTGATTGTATTTAACACTTCCTTCAATTGCTTTATCAAAAGAAGGCCAACCACAATGCGATTCAAATTTTGTGTCTGATGTAAATAATTGCGCTTCACAAGCAGCACACACATAAGTTCCTTTTTCAAAATGATCCCAATATTCCCCTGTATAAGCTCTTTCGGTTCCTTTTTTTCTTAAAACTTCATATTCTATATCACTAAGTTGTGCTTTCCACTCAGCATCGGTTTTGTTTACTTTTGGTTCCATAGTCTCTTTAGTTTGTGAATGACAAGATTGTAATGTAATGGCAAATAATACTAAAATTAACTTTTTCATAGTTGTTGCTTTTTATTTTATAGTTCAAATTTAGATTTAATTAAGAAAATAAAATGTTAGCTGAATTACAAAAATTGATTTAAGTATTAATTTCTAAATCTTTGATATACTCTTCATGTTCAAAGAAGAAGTATTCAAAAGCTTCCATTTTTTCAGAAAAAAATTCAAAAATTTCAGGCCAATGCGCTCTATTATTCATGCTAATCCCTGTTTTTTCAACCCAAACTCTACTAATAATTTTTCCTGTACTTAAATGAAAATTTCTTTCAAAAATAGCATCAGGTAAATGATTTTCGAGTAAAATATCTTTTAGCGATTCTACTTTCTCATAATATATTATACGATTTTTATCCTCTTTTGGTTCTATATCTAACAAGACTTGTGCTTTTTTATTGTCTACAAAGAATTTGAATGTAACATCCTTAATCTTAGTATTGTATAAAATCCATTTTCTTGAGTTTGAAGCTGCAAATGCAATCCAAAACTCTTTTTTTAACTTTTGCGCTTCTTCTTTACTAAACATTTTAAGTTTTATTTTAGTGTTATATGGTTTTTTTGAACTAATTTAGAAGTTGAAAAATATCAAAACAACATGTTATTTCTTGATTTTGTAAAATATATTCCAAAAATAGAAAAAGAAAAATTGCTAGCAGCAGATGCTCATGCAAAAATGGCTCCATTGGAACGAATTTCTTTTTTGAAAGAGATGAATTATGAACACAAGAACCCAAGAAAAGCTGCTGTTTTAATGTTGTTTTATCCTAAAAATAATATTACTCATTTAGCTTTAATTGTTAGGAATACTTACCCAGGTGTTCATTCTTCTCAAATTGGTTTCCCTGGTGGAAAAGTTGAAGATGAAGATAAAGGCTTATCTGAAACAGCTTTAAGGGAAACACATGAAGAAGTTGGGATTCATCCAAATAAAATTGAAATAATAAAACCTTTTAGTACTATTTATATTCCCCCAAGTAATTTTTTAGTTTCACCATTCATGGGAATTTCTCATCAGGAACTTCAGTTTATTCCTGATTTAGATGAAGTCAAAAGAGTTTTAGAGTTTCCACTTTCTGAATTTATTGACGAAAAAACAATTACTAAAGTTAAAATGACGACTTCTTATGCTACTGATATTGAGGTGCCTGCGTTTATGGTTGAAAAATATGTAGTTTGGGGAGCAACAGCAATGATGATGAGCGAATTGAAAGAAACTATTATTAATGCGCTTAATTCTTAATTTTCAGCTTTTACCTTTTGATTTTTTTTACACTTAATTAAGTAAAAAAGGTGTCGATTTCTTACATTTGTAGCCTTGCTTTATATAAAACGATAAATTATGGGATTATTTAAGAGAAATCCTTTTGGTCATATATTATTCTTAAAAAAATGGTTAATTCGAATTGCCGGTGGATTAACACATAAAAGATATCGTGGGTTTAATAGTTTACATATCGAAGGCTCTGAAATTATTAGGAATCTTCCGGATACTAATGTTTTATTCATTTCAAATCATCAGACTTATTTTGCAGATGTTGTAGCTATGTTTCATGTGTTAAATGCTAGTTTAAAGGGAAGAGAAAATAACATTAAGAATGTAGGTTATCTTTGGAATCCTAAAATGAATATGTATTACGTGGCTGCCAAAGAAACAATGACTTCTGGGTTATTACCTAAAATTTTGTCTTATGCGGGTGCAATTTCTGTTGAAAGAACTTGGCGTGCTGAAGGGAAAGATGTAAAAAGAGATGTAAATCCGAATGATACTGAAAACATTAAAATTGCACTAGAAGATGGCTGGGTAATTACTTTTCCTCAAGGAACAACTAGATCATTTAAACCAGTACGAAAAGGTACAGCTCATATTATCAAGCAGCACAAGCCAATTGTTGTGCCAATTGTCATAGATGGCTTTAGACGCTCTTTTGATAGAAAAGGTTTGTTGATTAAAAAGAAAGGAATTTTACAATCTTTTGTAATTAAAGAACCTTTGCAATTTGATTATGAGAATGACACTATTGAAGAAATTGTTGAGAAAGTGGAATATGCAATTGAACAACATGCATCATTTTTAAAAGTGATTCCGGTTGAAGAATTGGAAGAACTGGCAAAGTTAGACGAAGAACGTAAATGGAAATATTAAATAATAAAAAACCCCGCAATCGCGGGATTTTTTATTATAAATCTATTTTCTTTAATTCTTTATAATTATTATTTAATCGTTTCATTAATATTCCATAAATAAGCTTATAAAAAAGCCAAATGAATCCAATTACAATTAGAATAACAATAATATAAAAGAAGGTTACCATTAAATAAAATAAATTAGAATCCATAGTACTACTAACATTTTTAAAAACTTTTTCAATGTTAGGGTCATATTTTAATTGAAAAACTACCACTAAAACCATTGAAAGGAAAGTCATTACTAAATTATACCAAACATAATACTGTACTGTTTTTCTGGTTTTTAGAATTGTATGCATCAGTTGTTTAACCGTGTCAGTCGTATTAATAGTTTTATAGTTTTTATAAAATAAATAAATAAAGAAAACAATAACGCCATAATTTAAGGTAGTAATAATTGGCATTACTTCTTTTAAATGATATAATTCTAATGTTTTTAAATAGTTTTCATCAGCTGTAAAAAAGCCAAGCAAACTCCAAAAAGCAATTTCAAGAATACTAATTACCAAAATCCATTTTACAATAGACGATGATTTTTTATGCAACATTCCATAAATTTCTTTTTCCGTTAATTGGTTAAAAGAATTCTCATTCTTCTTCCAATCTTTCTTTAATATATCTAATTCATCCATCATCATTACGGATTTAATATTTTTTTTAATTTACCTTTCAACCTGTTCATTTTTACTCTTGCATTCACTTCGGTAATACCTAATGTTTCTGAAATTTCGCTATAATCTTTTTCTTCTAAGTATAAAAAAACCAATGCTTTTTCAATATCATTCAATTCGCCAATAGCACTATATAAAAGCTTAATTTGTTCTTCTTCTTCAAAGTTGTAATCTTCCTGTTTTACTTTATGAAAAGTATTGTCAAATTCAATCGTATTTATTGTTTTTTTCTTTTTTCTATAAAGTGTAATTGCAGTATTCAACCCAACTCTGTACGCCCAAGTAGTAAATTTAGAATCACCTCTAAAATTGGGATATGCTTTCCACAACTGAATCGTAATTTCCTGAAACAAGTCGTTATGAGAATCTTGGTCATGCGTATACAGCCTACAAATTTTGTGGACAATATTCTGGTTTTCCTGTAAAAGTTTCACAAACTGTTCTTCCGAAGCTTCACTCATGCCTATAAGTAGTTAAATCCTTTAAGTTGTTACAATAATACTATTTATTTTTAGAAGCTATTTCCAGCTGTCCGTTATATCTGTCATTGCTTCGTTCCTCGCAATGACAGGATGCCACTTCCATCTGGGCTAGTACAAGATATCGACAAGACTTGACAGGTTTTTAAAACCTGTCAAGTCTAAAAACGAAACAATCTTTGTATATTTGTAGTACATTTATTAAAATTTTCAAATGAATATTCCTCGTTCAAGTTTTCCTCGAATAGTTATTATAGGTGGTGGTTTTGCTGGTATTGCTTTAGCAAAGAAGCTAAGAAATAAAAAGGTGCAAGTGGTGTTATTAGACAAACACAATTATCATAATTTCCAACCTTTATTGTATCAAGTGGCAACTGGAGGTTTAGAACCCGATTCTATTGCCTATCCAATTCGAAAAGTAGTGCAGGAATTTGAAAATTTTTACTTTCGCTTAGCCGAAGTTCATCAAATTGACACCAAAAACTATAAAGTAACTGCAGATATTGGGGAACTTAAATACGATTATTTGGTTATGGCAACTGGTTCTAAAACCAACTTCTTTGGGAATAAAGAAATGGAACGAAATTGTATGGCTATGAAAACGATTCCTCAATCGT
>JBEDTP010000104.1:0-4669 GCA_040119075.1 Flavobacterium sp. | reverse complement strand
CAAATATTAATAATCCCCAAGAAAGAATCAAAAATGGATTTGCAAGCCATGATATTCCAGCTCCAAAAACACCCATCCAGCCTAATAAGAACGCAATAAGACCAAATGAGCCAACAGATTCTTCATGATCACCTAAATAGTAAGTATTTTGAGTTAACGAAGCTAAAAGCATTAGAATACTCAATGATATTGTCAATATTTTTACACTTTTAATTTGGTGTTGATTCATTCCTGTTTCGTTTTTCATTTTTCTTCTCCTTCTCGTAGATTCATATTGGTTGATTCAACCTAAATAGCCACTAACGTTTTGCAGCTAAAAGAAGTGGCGACGAACCAAGACCAAGCCAAAACAAATATAACGCAAACTTTTGAATTTTCGGAGAAAATTCGGAAGTATGCCCTTACCTAAGCCATTACTTTTAACTGCTGTTAGCCGTTCGGTTTTATTTACTTGAACTAAGAATTTCAGCAATTAGTTCATTTTCAAATTCCAAAACTCTCCTTTTTTTATCATTTATTGATGCTGAAGATTGTATTTTCGGATAACCTTTAAAAAAGTAATCCAGATATTTTATATGAATGCTATCATTTGTTACTATATCATTCATACCAAAAACAGAATTAAGCCTTTTAATAAAATTTGCAGATTTAGATAGTTTCTCTATTTCTGTTTTAAATTTTTTCGATTTCTGTTCATAATTCTTACCTTTTTCAGAATATAAATTGCCTTCAAAAAATATTTCAGTTCCTTTTTCTTTGAGCTCTTTTTCTACTATTGTTAAATAATCTAAATATTCTTTTGATAAACTATCGCAGGTTTTTAATTTTTTTTTATTTTCTTCATTAGTTATTTCTGATAATCTAAGTTCGATGTTTTCCTTTAAAATTTCATTATAACTATTATTCTCGGTTATATTTAAACCTAAACAAACTTCATACTTTTTTTCTAAACTCAGTTCAGAGTTACAAGAAATAAAAATTAATAATACTAATAATAAAAGTTTTTTCATTTTATGTTTTTTACGTTAGGTTATTGAATTCTGCAGCGTTCCGCCAAACTGACGGCTAACTCGTTTATATGTATGATAAAAGAACTAAAAATAGATTTACTTACAAGCAATCATAGAAATTTCAACATTTACATTTTTAGGTAAACAAGCCACTTCAACTGTTTCTCTTGCAGGAGCGGTTTTTTCGTTAAAATAAGCACCATAAACAGCGTTTATTCTAGCAAAATTATTCATGTCGCTAATAAAGATAGTGGCTTTAAAAACATCACTAAAATTCATGTCAGCCGCTTCTAAAACCGCTTTCATGTTTTCCATAACTTGTTTAGTTTCATTTTCTATTGTATCTAAAACCAATTCGTTCGTTTTTGGATCAATAGCAATTTGCCCAGAAGTATATAATGTATTGTTTACTAAAACAGCTTGATTATATGGTCCAATAGGAGCAGGAGCATTTTCTGTAAAGATTATTTTTTTCATAATATGTTTATTAGTAGTTAGCTAAATTTTATTGAAAAACTCTATCGGGTAATTGACGTTTTTCGTGCTTAATAGGGCTCAAGACAGAAGCTGAAATTCCTATAAAAAATCCCCAATAAGTGTTTGTGCCATAAGGAACCCAATTAAAGCTCATTCTCCAGCTTTCTAAATCTCTTTCAAATCGCAATTGCGTAAACGTAATTCCTTGTTGTTTTAAATCATAACCCGATGAAAATCCAACTTTCCACCTTGGCGCTAATTCAATATTTCCTGACATCATTAATGAGTTAGAAGTTATCTCATTTTGTCGGTTACTATTATTATAAGTAACAGAATAGGCAAGTCGTAAATCCCATGGTAATTTGGTGTTGTACCAATCGTTACCTTTTGTTTCTAAACTATCATCTTCTTCATCTTTATTAAAAAGACTTTGATCACTATTACTTAAATCAACACCCGTTCCAAATAAATCATCACCACCGTTTTGTTCTGTTTGTTCAGAAGACTTAGTTTTCTTAGTATCATTACTAGAAAAAATATAATTTAAAGTCATATTAGCACTTGTCATTCTAAATAAACTTCCTCCGTTATCTATATTCCAAGTTTCAATTCTTTTTCCTGAATTATCAATTGCATATGGGTCTAAAGTAGTAGCAAAATTAACATTCATTTTGTTTTTAAAGAATTGTGTTCCACCACTTACACGCATAGGCGACCATGGTAAAGAATCAGCGGCAATATTATAACTCGTAGAAAAGTTTAAATTATTTAATAACATTACTTTTTTAGGTGTACCGTCTTTACTTTCTTTATCAGTAACTTTTGCTTCAAATGTATTACTTAATGAAAAGCCTAAATTATTTGAATTAATTTTCCCAGGAGACCCAAATAACCCTCCTTCAAATCGTGTAAAATCTTGATACGTATTCCCTGTAGCATCTATAGCATAGGTGTCGTAATATTGTTCAAAACTAGGAGTATAGCCATAAGATACACCAGGACGCATTACATGTCTAATAGCTTGAATTTGCTTTTCTTCACCAAATTTAAAAGTCCCATAAATAGTTGTTCCAATACTAGCATTAAAATTATAGGTTCTAAAGCTGTCAAATCCTTTTAAATCTTCAGTTATAATTTTGTTTTCAACTGTGCTAAAATACCTATCTATTGTGTTAAAAGCCCAAACTTCGTTATAGCTCGCACTTGTTGTTACACTGAAGTATTTAAATATTTTAAAATTTGTACTTAAAGGTATGCTATGTTGTAAACCAGATTTCGCATCTCTAAACATTTGAGGCTTAAAAAAAAGAGAGTCAACTGTTGCAATTCTATTTTCACCTCTTAAGTTATATTGAAAATTTATATTTTTTATAAAACCTTTTTTAATACCATCTTTTGGAGCAAAAGGAAAAATTCTATCAACACTTGCTTGCAGCGTTGGCAAAGTCATATTGATTATTTCCGTATTTGTATTTTGGTTGTGTGTTGTGGATAGTGATAAGTTTACTTGAGGAACAGTTTGAAAAGTTTTTTGGTAAGAAACAGAAGAACTTAAGTTATTGTTTAGTCCAGAACCAATATTTGCCAAATTAACAGATTGCCTAAAATATTGACTACTACCCAAGTTAACAGAAGCTGAAAATCTTGAATTTGCAGAAGCTTTTGTATCTTGATTATGTGACCACTGTATATTATATTGTTTTGATTTGATATAGTCAGGAAAACCTTTTTCTCCTTGTATATTGTTTTCAAATCTAAAATTTACTCTACCATTAAATTTATACCTTTTCGCATAACTACTCTCAAAACGTAAACCATAACTTCCGTTAGTATAATAGTCACCTAAAACGGCTAAATCATAGTAATCACTTAATGCAAAATAATAACCACCATTTTGTAAAAAATATCCTTGTCTATTGGATTGACCCGGGGTTGGTAATATAAACCCGGAAGTGCTTTCTTCAGTCATAGGGAAATAAGCAAATGGTAAACCAATTGGGGTTGGAACATCTGCTATTACTAAATTTGTTAATCCTGCAACTACTTTTTTCTTAGGAACAAATTTTACTTTTCTGATTAAAAAATAATATTCAGGATCTTCAATGTTTTTGGAAGTTGTGATTCTTGCATTTTTCATGTAATACACAGAATCATTTTCTCTCTTCGAAATTTCAGCTTTTATATTTAACTCACCTTGTTTTGTTCTAGAATTCCAAACTAATGCTTTTTTAGTTTTAAAATTAAATCGAATAGAATCGGGTTCAATTATATTACTTCCTTGTTTAAAAATAGGGTATTGAGTGTAATTACCAGCGCTGTCTTTAATTCTACCTGCATATACTTCGCTTTTTTCATAATCTAAAACAATAATTCCAGATTTTAACTCAATATCTGTGTAATAAAGTTCTGCTTGGTTGTATAGAGTAAGCTGTTTTTTCGTTTGATCCATTTTTTCATAATCAACAGCTTTTCTTTTAACAATGTCTTCAATAATACTTTTTTTCTTTTTTATAGAGTCTTTATCAATTGAAACTTTTGTTTCTTCTTTCCCTAAATTAGTAATACTAATTGATTCATTTTTAGGAATTTCTTGAGAATAAAGAGGTGAAATTCCAATTGTTAGAAAAAATGCTAATAAAACGATATGAAATAACTTTGTATGCAATGCTAATAATAGTATTTTTGTAAAAAATTGGCTCACTTTTTGAAGTGTCAAACTTACATATATTTTTTTGCAAAAATAAGATTTTAATAAAATTATAACGATGCTAGTAAAAACTAATAATATGAAATTTTTAAAAAACCACTTTTATAAAGTTTTTCTTTTAAGTATTTCTTTCTTTTTTTCAGTTCAAATAAATGCTCAATCTAAATCAAAATTTAAAATTGTTTTAGATGCTGGCCATGGGGGAAAAGATTATGGAACAGTTTATCATGGAAATATTGAAAAGAAGATTGCATTAGCAACAACACTTAAAGTTGGAGATTTGCTAGATAAAGATACCGAAATCGAAATTATTTATTCTAGAAAGACTGATGTTTTTGTTGAATTAAAAGACAGAGCAAACAATGCTAATAAAGCAGATGCTGATTTGTTTGTGTCAATACATTGTAACGGTGTTAAGAATTTTGGACCATACGGAACTGAAACTTTTGTAATGGGTTTAACCCGTAGTACAACT
>JBEDTP010000103.1:0-4720 GCA_040119075.1 Flavobacterium sp. | reverse complement strand
TGCAGCGTTATATAATTCTTGAAAACCAGCGTCCGTTAATTCGGCTCTCATTGGTTTTACCATTTCTTCTGGATACATATTGTATGTTTTATAATTCGAGTTACAAAGTTACAAAGTTTTAAGAATTGTAACTTGATAAATTTCATAAAGATTTGTTATTGTTTGATTATAATAAGTTATACCTCACGCCAACAAACCCTCTAATTCCTTGATTAGGGCCGTAAACATAACCAGGGTCAAAAGTTAATGCATAAGGATTGTCAGCAGTTGCAACTGCATTTCCGTTTACATCAAAAACAACATTCTCATCAAATGGGTCATTTGCTCTAGCAATAATAAATGGGTTTCCTTTATTAGGTGTCCAATCTAATAAGTTTTTTATACCTCCGTATATTTCAAAATTATTGAATTTTTTATATGTAAATTGAATGTTTTGTATGCTCCAAATAGGCGAATATTCTTTTCTGGGGTCTAAATCACCTAATAATGGCAACCGCATTGGTCCATATAAGTTTCCTGTATAATCTATAGATAAATGCCATTTTGGAATATCGTAAGTAACTCCCCAAGTTGCGCTGTATTTTTCTGTTAAAATAGGAGAACTAGTAACGCCATCTCTTTTGTTTTTGGAGTCTAAAATGGTAAAACCAACCATTGTTTTTAATCCGAAAGGGAAAATTAAATCAACATTTCCAGTAATTCCCATTGTTTTGGAATAACCGTTTAAGTTGGAATAAATAATTTTGTTTGGGTCAGTATCATAATCGGGTAAAATTTGATTGGTAAAATACGTATACCAACTTGAAAATTCCATTACAGCATGAATTCCGTTTTTAAAATTGAATTTTTTAAGATAATTAATGTTAATGTTATATGATTTCTCTGGTTTTAAATCTTCAGTAATCTCAACATCTCTTGAGCCTGTTAAAGCCGCGTGTTCTTCGGTAAATAAATTGACTACTCTAAACCCTGTTCCGGTATTTACTCTAAAAACAGATTTGTCATTTGGTTTCCATTTGTAGGCAATTCTGGGTGTAAAAATGGAACCATGAATATTATTATAATCATATCTTGAGCCTAATAAAACGCTGTGTTTTTCGGCTAATTTAATTTCGTCTTGTATAAACAGACTGCTGATTTTTGTTTTTTCAGAAACTTCTGTAGCGGTTGTATTGTCATTATAATATTGATATCTAAATGCGGTTCCAATTAATAAATCGTGATTTTCTAGCTTCTTGTCCCATGTCATTTGTCCGTAAGCAATTTCTTGTTGGGCTAAAAATAGTGTGTTTCCATAAACCGAATTTTGGTCGTGATTCGTGTAAGAAAAAGAGACAAATATGTTTTCAGAAACGGGTAATTGATATTTTCCTAACAATTCATAACGAGTAGTGTAAATACTTTCGCCATACACTTCGCTACCTCCACGGTAACTTTTATTCCATTGCATTTCTCCGCCCCAACGATCTTCGTAGAAAAATCTTCCAGCAACGCTAAATTCTTTTTGGCTTTTTCTTTCGAAATTGAACTTGTTAAAAACAGAAATTCGGTCTTGTAAAGTAACATCCGTAAAGTTGTCGTTATTGTTGTCAATTGCATTTGAATAGTTGAAATAATTGATTCCTAAAAGGGAATTTACATTTTTACCAATTTTATATTTCGCACCTAAGTCGATATTGTTTTCTAACCAAGATGTAGTAAAATAGTCGCCATAAAATAAGGGAGCTGTTGTAGGGGTTTTGGTAATAATGTTGATTAATCCACCAACCGCTTCGCTACCGTATAATGAAGAGGCCGGGCCTTTTACAATTTCGATTCTGTCAATTAATGAATTTGGAATTCCAGACAAACCATAAACAGTTGAAAGTCCACTTACAATGGGCATTCCATCAATAGTAACCATGGTGTAAGGTCCTTCTAATCCATTAATGTGAATGTCTCCTGTATTACAAATATTACAATTCAACTGCGGACGAACACCATTTACATTTTGAAGTGCTTCAAAAACATTTGGTGTTGGGTTTTTCTTTAAAAATGTTGCAGTATAAACTTCTACCGGAACGGGTGTTTCTAGTCGAGAGACTGCTTTTAGAGTTCCAGTTACAACCACTTCATTTAGTGTATTGCTTTCTTCTAAAGTAACATTTAAAGAAATTTCTTTCTCATTATTTATTGCAATTTTTTTTCTTTCCGATTTGAAGCCAACAAATGAATAACTTATCGTGTAAGTCCCGTTTGGAATATCTTTTAAAATATAATTTCCTTGTAAATCAGATTCAACACCTTTTTTCATTTCGACAATATATACTGAAACAAACGCAAGTGATTCATTTTTATCTGTAACCTTTCCTTTAATTGTTGTTTGTGAAAAAGATAATGAGCTTATTAATAATAGCAGTGAAAAAATATTTTTCATTTGTGTTTAAATAAAATTTTAGACAAAACTAAAAATATTATTTCATAGTGCAAAAATATTTTGTTTATATTTGCTGAAAATATGATTAAATGACGATTTCTGAAGAAAACTATTTAAAAGTAATTTATCATTTATCATTAGTTTCTCCAAAAGGAGTAAATACTAATGCAATTGCTGGAATGCTTGATTCTAAAGCGTCTTCTGTAACTGATATGTTGAAGAAATTGGCTGACAAAGATTTAGTTGCCTATAAAAAATACCAAGGTGTTACTTTAACAGATAACGGTACTTTAACAGCCAAAATGATAGTAAGGAAACACCGTTTATGGGAAGTTTTTTTGGTAGAAAAGTTAAACTTTTCTTGGGATGAGGTTCATGAGATTGCAGAAGAATTAGAACATATTAAGTCGGAAAAATTAATCAATAAATTAGACGCTTTTTTGAATTTTCCTGCTTTCGATCCACATGGTGATCCAATTCCAAACGAAAAAGGTGAAATTATAAAGCTTCAAAAACAATTGCTTTCAGATGTTTCCTTAAACGTTGCATATACATGTGTAGGGGTTAAAGATTCTTCACCAGAATTTTTACAATATTTAGACAAACAACAAATAGCTTTAGGTTCTACTTTTAAAGTGATTGAAAAGGAAAGTTTTGACGACACTCTTTTGGTTGAAATAAACAATAATAAGATTACCATTTCCAATAAAATAGCTAGTAATTTATACGTACAATAATTATGTTTCAAGATGTATTAACCTATTTAGAGAGTATTGATCCAATTTTAGCGGCTTTTTATGCCACAATGTTCACATGGTTTGTAACTGCTTTAGGTGCTTCTTTTGTTTTCTTTTTTAAAGGAATGAACCGTACATTTTTTGACGGAATGTTAGGTTTTACTGGGGGAGTTATGGTTGCTGCAAGTTTTTGGAGTTTGTTAGCGCCATCAATAGAAATGAGTGAAGGAGAAGGTTTTGTTAAAGTAATTCCGGCGGCAACTGGTTTTGCTTTAGGTGCGCTTTTTATTTTTATGTTAGATAAAATATTACCTCATTTACATATTAATTTTAAAGAGACAGAAGGGATAAAATCGCCTTGGCAAAGAACTACTTTATTGACTTTAGCTATTACATTGCATAATATTCCTGAAGGATTAGCTGTTGGTGTTTTATTTGGGGGTGTTGCTGCAGGAATTCCAGAAGCTTCAATCGCTGGTGCAGTTACTTTAGCTATAGGAATTGGAATTCAAAATTTTCCTGAAGGAATTGCGGTTTCTATGCCTTTGCGAAGAATGGGAATGAGCAGAAGAAAAAGTTTCATGTACGGACAAGCTTCGGCAATTGTTGAGCCTATTTTTGGGGTTTTAGGAGCTGTTGCAGTTATATTTTTTACACCAATTTTGCCATATGCTTTGGCTTTTGCTGCAGGCGCAATGATATTTGTAGTTGTAGAAGAAGTAATTCCAGAAACACAACAAGCTAATAATACGGATATTGCTACTTTAGGGTTTATTGGTGGATTTATTGTAATGATGACTTTAGACGTGGCTCTAGGTTAATTGTTTTTTACTAACTTGGTAGAATGAAAAATATAATTGGTTTTTTTATTGTTGTTATGTTATTTGGTTGTGCATCTAAAAAAGAGGAGTCAACTACAGATTTAACATTACAGAAGAATATATTAAGCGAAGAATTTTCTTTTAAAATAAAAGAAATAATTTCTGATTCTCGTTGTCCTAAGGATGTCAACTGTGTTTGGGCAGGAGAGGTTGAACTTATACTCTCAATATATAAAGACAATGTTTTCTATAAAGATGAAACACTAATAATAAGTTTTAAAAACTTCCCTGAAAACAAGTGGGTTTTAGAAAAATACACTTCTTCTAAAACTATTAAAAGTTTTGTGGTTCTTCCAGAAAAAAAACAAAGCGTTGAAATTAAGTTAGAAGATTATTCTTTGAAAATTGATTTCGAAAATTAATTAATGGCAAGCACAATCATCGCCACAGGATTTCGATTTCTTTGATCTTTTTTTCCAAAAAAACTTCTTAATTAAGAATCCTACTGCTACAGTTAATGTTATGTAAACTAAAATTTCTTGCATCACTTTTTATTTTAAAACCTGATAAGCAATTAATGAAACAATATAAGCAAAACCACTCATAAATACTAATTGTATTATGGGCCACTTCCAAGAGTTGGTTTCTTTTTTTACAATAGCTAAAGTACTTACACATTGCATAGCAAAAGCATAGAAAAGCAATAATGAAATTCCAGTTGCAAAATTAAAGATTTTATCTCCAGT
>JBEDTP010000102.1:0-4747 GCA_040119075.1 Flavobacterium sp. | reverse complement strand
AGGAACTGGCTTCTTTTTAGGAATAATAACATTAATGGATGATGGTTTAGAATTAGCTCTTGGCTTTCATGCTGCTAATAATTTAATTGGTGCTTTATTGGTAACAGCAGATTGGACAGCTTTTCAAACTCATTCAGTCTTTAAAGATATTTCAGAACCAACAGCTGGTTTTGATGTTGTTTTACCAGTTATAATAATTTTTCCAATATTGATTTTGATCTTTGCAAAAAAGTATAAATGGACTAATTGGAGTAAAAAACTAACTGGAAATTTAATTGAAGAAAATGTCACAGAAAATAGTAACGTATAAAAATATCCATAATCGTTTTAAATTTAATGGAATTCATTTGAATTTAAATCAGATTAAAAGGGTAGCAGTTAGTTATATTAAAGAGGGTGAAGAATATGAAAAATCAATTTTTAGATTTCTTTTAGATTGGTTTGATGAAAAGCCATATATTGAAGTACAAACCTCTGGTACAACTGGTAAACCTAAGAGAATTAAAATTGAAAAACAATTTGTTATTGCTTCTGTGCTTGCAACTGGAGATTTTTTAAATTTAAAACCTGGTGATTCAACATTATTGTGTTTATCAGCAGACTATATTGCAGGGAAATTAATGTTGGTTAGAGCGTTAATTTTAGGTTTAGAATTAGATGCAGTTGCACCTTCAAGTTCTCCGTTTAAATTAATAACTAGAAATTATGACTTTGTAGCAATGATACCTATGCAGGTTGAAGAGTCCCTTTCCCAATTAAATCAAATGAAAACATTAATTATTGGAGGTTCGGAAGTCCATTCAATTTTAAAAGATAAGCTTCAAAATTCAGCAGTCAATATATTTGAAACTTATGGTATGACAGAAACGGTTTCACATATTGCTATGAAGCGAATTGAGAATAATTACTTTGAGGCTTTACCAAATGTCATTTTTTCTAAAGATGATAGAGGTTGTTTAATTATTGATGCACCCAAAGTTACTGCTACAAGAATTATTACAAATGACTTAGTTGAATTGATTTCTCAAAGAGAATTCATTTGGAAAGGAAGGTTTGACAATGTAATTAATAGTGGAGGAATTAAACTTTCACCAGAGGATATTGAATCGAAATTACTAGGTAAAATTCAAAATCGATTTTTTATAGGTTCTCAATATGATGATAAACTAGGACAAAAATTGATATTAATTATTGAATCGAATATTGATATGAATTTGGAGGCAAAAGTATTTGAAAACTTATTTAAATATGAAGTTCCTAAAAAAATATACTATATTAATAAGTTTGTAGAAACAAAGACCAATAAAATCAATAGAAAGGCTACTTTACAAAAAATAAAGGTTGTCTAAAAAGTGTAGAAAACATTAAACTAAACGAGCGATAAATCTATATTTACTACTATTTATGATTCCAATTCAGAATAGATTCATCATTTTGTTTTCCTAAATTATTTCTTTTTAGACAACCCAAATTTATTTTTCCATTTGAAAATAGTAATCTGCTGAATGTTTTCCACTTCCATATAAAAGAAAGGCAAAACACAAGATTAGTGCAATTGCTGATTGGATAAAGTTTTGCATATTAAAATCTCCAATAAAATTAATTGCAAATGCACAAATTATTATGGGTAATTGTACCCATATAGACCATCTTGTTAAAAACCCAATGATTATCATTACGCCTCCAACCATGTGGGCTAATGCAATATAATGTATTAACAGCATTTCACTGCCAAAACCTACTAATGTGCTTAAAAGTTCGCTTAGGTATTCTTTTTCTGTAATAAATGAAACACCTTTTAAAAATAAAAAAACACCAAATAAAACTCTTAAAGTATCAATAGCAAAATTAGTGTGTGCATTAGCCCATTTATTTAACTCTCTAATGGTAGTCATAATATAAATGGTTTTAGTTTAATTGCTGTAAGTTACTAAAAATTAAATAATTATAAAAATATTTAACATTATTTTGTATCTCAAAAAAGGCTAGATGTCTTCTTTGATATTTACAAAAAACTTATTGTCAAAAATCTGATAACTTTTAGATTTTTTTAGTTTTTTTAATTGTACTTTTTGCGGAGTTGTGGTTGGAAATAAACGTATTGTTTTTTTATCATACTCAAAATCAATTGGCATGTTAAAATCTTCATTAACATTGTTCCAAGAGAAAGTTAAAACATCACCTTCAATTTTGTATAAGAACTCTGGAATAGTAGTTGTTTTTAAATATTGATTAAAAACGGGTGTAAGATTCATACCCGTTTCTTCATTAAAGAAAGCAATAACCATATCAGTATCAATGATTTGCTTCTTAAATGTTTCAGAGTATTTTAAAATAATTTGCCACCATTTATCATCATTATTTACTACATGTCTTAATGTATTTAGTAAAAGTGAACCTTTGTAATACATATCGCCACTTCCCTCATTATTTACACCAAATTGACCAATAATAGGGCGATCATTTCTTACGTTTTTAGCTTGACCGTTGATATATTTCATTGCAGGTTCATAACCTTTCATACATTCTATAAAAACCGTTTCACTATAGGTTGTAAAACCTTCATGAATCCACATATCTGCAATATCTTTACTCGTAACACTATTTCCAAACCACTCGTGACCCGTTTCATGAATTGTAATATAGTCGAAGAACATTCCAACTCCGGTTCCAGATAAATCAAAGCCCATATAGCCTTTTTTATACTTATTTCCATACGCAACAGCACTTTGATGTTCCATTCCTAAATAGGGCGTTTCAATAAGTTTATACCCATCTTCCCAAAATGGATATTTTCCAAATTTAGTTTGAAAGCAATTCATCATTGGCTTCACATCTTCATCAAAATGTTTACGTGCTTTTTCTTCATTTTCACGAAGCACATAATAATCTAAATCTAAATCATCTAATTTATCATGAATATGAACATAATCAGCAATGTTCACCGTAATTGTATAGTTGTTTATAGGGTTAATAACTTCCCAATCCCAACGTGTATAACCATTCCCTAAATCTTCTGTACCTTTAAATCTTCCGTTAGAAACATTTATTAAACCATTTGGCACAGCAACTTTAACTGAAGCTCCATTATTTGGTTCGTCTGTTTGAGAATCTTTAACAGGAAACCACAAACTTGCACCAGTTCCTTGAACAGCAACAGCTATAAAATGTTTGTTATTACTGTCTTTTTTAAATACAAATCCGCCATCCCAAGGTGCATTTTTAGCAACTTTTGGTTTACCTGAATAGTAGAAACGTACTTTTTCAGTACCATTTTGTTTTAATTCATTTGGGAAATTGATAAAAATTGCATCGAAATCTCTTTTATAAGTTAATTTTTGTTTGTTCCATACAATTGAATCTACTTTCATGTTTTCAAACAAATCCAATTGAATTTTAGAAGTGTTTTCAACAACTTTGAAACTAATATCGTTATAGCCAACAATTGTTCTTTCTTCTGGGTTTATTTTGATATTTAAATCGTAACGAAGTACGTCAAAGCAAGTACGCTCAATACGTAAACCACCTTGAAGAGAATCTCTACGTGTGAATTTTTGTGCTGTAATTTCGTGGATTCCAATAAATAGTAATCCAATAATAAGTAGTTTTTTCATTGTTTATATTTTCTATAGTAAATATAAGTAGTTGGACTTTATGTTTTGTTACGGATTACTTATTTTTTTAACCACAAAGACACTAAGTTTTTCCACAATGCTCACAATTTTTTGTGCTCTTTGCGAAGACTTTGTGCTCTTAGTGGTTAGAATCCTAGAAATCAGCTTCTTTTAAAATAGTGATTTTCTCATTTGAAATTGGATGTTCAAACGTAATTTCTTCCGCATGAAGATGTAATCTATTTGCTTTAGTTCCGTACAAATCATCTCCAATAATTGGACAATCTAATCCTAATTTATGCGATGCATGTATACGTAATTGATGCGTTCTGCCCGAAATAGGGTAGAAGTGAATGCGTGTTTTGTTATTTTCTCTACTAATTACTTCAAATTTTGTGCGTGCCGATTTTCCATGTTCATAACAAACCAATTGATTAGGACGGTTGTCTAAATCTACGCGCAATGGTAAATCGATAAAGCCTTCATTTGGTGTAACAATTCCGTTTAAAAGTGCAACATATTTTTTTTGAACGGTTCGTTTAAGGAACTGACTTTGTAAATTTTTATACACTTCTTCTGATTTGGCAATTAACATTAAACCTGAAGTGGACATATCTAATCGATGCACAATTAATGGTCCGGTTGCATTTGAGTATAAATCTTTGACTCTTTGATAAACCGAGTCTTTTACGTTTTTTCCCGGAACCGATAAAAATTCATGAGGTTTATGAATAACCGATAAATAATCGTCTTCAAATACAATTTCAATATCTTGATTTTCAGCAGTATTGTTTAAAAATGGATTTTCATCCATTTTAATATCCAAAAGCATGTGTTTTAAAATAGGTTCACATTTACCAGTACAAGCAGGATAGAATTGCTTGTGTTTTTTAATTTCTGATTTTGGAGATTCTCCCCACCAAAATTCAGCCATTGCAATAGGTTTTAAATCGTTTTGAAATGCATAATGCAATAATTTAGGTGCAGCACATTCTCCAGCACCAGCGGGCGGATTATTTTTGAAAATTTCACCTAAGCTTTTTGATTTTTTATATTGATTATGAAAGGCATAATTATCAAACAATTGTTGTTGTAATTGAACCGATTTAAAGCTTCTAATCTCTTTTTTTGAA
>JBEDTP010000101.1:0-4751 GCA_040119075.1 Flavobacterium sp. | reverse complement strand
TGCAATTTCTAGTTGAGTTTGTAATTCAAATAGTGAGCCTAAAGAAATATTTAGGAATCTCAAGTATTCTTTATTGCTTTCTCGACCAAAACCTTCTGCAATATTACTTGGAATTGAAACAGAACATCTTCTAATTTGAGAAGTTAATCCAAATACTTCGTCTTTTGGAAAATGATTAGTATAAGTGTAAACTTTTGTAACTAAATTCATTGATTTTTGCCAAATAAACAACTCTCTAAATGTTTTCATAAACTTAGCTACTTAATATTCTTAGTTACTTAGAAACTTCAAAAAATTAATTCCAGTTTTCTTCAAATCCGTAGTCTTCAAAACTGTCGTCTCCATCAAACATATCAAAGCCATCATCATCTTCATTTATCTCTCCTTCTTCTGCTTCAAATTTTTTATCCGGAGCTTCATCAGGTAATTCACCATGTGAAAATAAAAGAGCTGGATATGTTTCTCCTTGTTCTTTTTCTTCAATAGCAGCAAGTTCGACTAAGAATGTCCACATATTGAAGAAATCGTAAACATAAATTATTTTCGATTGGTATTTATCTAAATTATCTTCCAAAATAAAATTATTCATAATGCGCATTTCGCCAGGAACATCACCTGTGTCAAACAATGGAATTTCATCTTCTTGATTCCATTCATCATCGCAAGTATAAAAAGACGCCATTTCTGAACCATCAAACCCAAAGGCGTTAACAATTGTATTATGTAAATCTTCTAAAGTTGCTTCTTTTTCTATAGCAATATCTCTAAAAATGTCTTCTTTCGCATCGAGTATAACTCTAAATTTATATATCATTTTTTTGAAATTTTAGGAACAGCAAAAGTAATTATTAATTATGAGTTATAAATTATGAATCGCACATTTTTAATAAATTTTCAATTCATCCTGATTTTTCGACAGTTGGGTAAGAACTTATTTTTTTCAAGTGATACTTACATCAAATTTGCTTTATCAAAACAAATAAAAATGAAAAAAATAGCCTTAATACTTTTACTAATTCCAATTTTTAGTTTATCTCAAGTCTCTTTAAAAGGAAAGGTAGTTGATGAATTTGGTTCGCCAATTGAAGGTGCTAATGTTTTTATAAAAGGGACTTATGATGGTTCTACGTCAAATGAAAAGGGACTTTTTGAATTTAAAACAGATGCTCAAGGTCAGCAAACTATTCAAATCAGCTTTTTGTCTTTTGAAACTTTATTTCAAACTATTAATATCGAAAACTATGTACCAAAGACATTTGTGTTAAAAGAGAATGTAAACACTTTAGATGCAGTTGTAGTTTCGGCAGGAACTTTTAAAGCGGGAGATAATAGTAAAGTCACAGCGCTAAAACCTTTAGATATTGTTACAACTGCTGGTTCTGCTGGGAATATTATTGCGGCATTGGAAACCTTGCCCGGAACATCTACTGTTGGAGAAAGCGGGCGATTGTTTGTACGTGGTGGAGATGCTAATGAAACGCAGACTTTTGTAGATGGTTTACGTGTTGGACAGCCTTATGGTGCAACAACTAATAATCTACCAACACGTGGGAGGTTTTCCCCGTTTTTATTTGATGGAATTACGTTTTCTACTGGTGGTTATAGTGCCGAATTTGGAAATGCGCTATCAAGTGTTTTGTTGTTAAACACAATTAATGAGCCAGTTCAAAATCAAACGGATATTTCCATAATGACGGTTGGTGCCGGGCTTGGTAGAACAAAAAAATGGGAAAATAGTTCTTTAACTTTTAATACAAGCTATATAAACTTGGCACCTTATCAATTACTTGTTCCGCAAAATATCGATTGGAATAAACCGGCACAAGCTTTTGCAGGAGAAAGTGTTTATCGTTTAAAAATTAAGAAAGGTTTATTAAAAATTTATGCTGCATTTGATAATTCAACTTTCGATTTGAATCAGAAAGATATTAATTATTCAGAAAAGATTAAAATTAAAAATGAGAACAATAATTTGTATTTAAACACTTCTTATTCAGCCTATTTATTAGATAATTTAAAATTACAAACTGGTTTAAGTTATGGTTACGGACAAAATAAAATTTTAATTTCAGATGATGATGTAGTTAATAACGAAAGAACTTTTCATTACAAATTGAAGTTTACAAATTATTTAACCAATAGAATAAAAATCAATTTTGGAGGAGAGTATCTGCATACTAATTTTGACGAAACATATATACCATCTAACTCGACTTCATTTCAAACGAGTTATTCAGATAATCAAAAAGCAGCTTTTGTTGAAGCAGAGATTTTTTTCTCTAAAAAATTAGCAATGAATATTGGATTTAGAAGTTCAGATGCTTCAATTGTTGATAATTTTGTAGTAGAACCAAGAATTTCAATGGCTTATAAATTGGCAACAAATTCTCAATTTTCTTTTGCTTATGGACGTTTTAACCAAACTCCAAGACAAGATTATTTAAAATATGCGCAAAACCTAAATTATGAAAATACTTCGCATTACATTTTAAATTATATGTTTAATAAAGAAGGTAAAATGTTTAGAGCTGAAGCTTATTTTAAAGATTATAATAGTTTGGTGAAATATGATACTAATTTACCAGAATATGCAAGTAATTATTCAAATAATGGTTTTGGTTATGCAAAAGGATTAGATTTATTTTGGAGAGATAGTAAAAGTATTAAAAATCTTGATTATTGGATTTCATATTCTTTAATTGATTCTAAAAGAGATTTTAAAAATTATGAATCTAAAGTTACTCCAAGTTATATCGCAAAGCACAATTTTTCAGTTGTTACTAAATATTGGATAGATGATTTAAAATCACAACTAGGGGTTACTTATAGTTTTAATTCTGGACGTCCTTATGATAATCCGAATTCTTCTTCATTCATGAATGAACATACGAAATCGTTTAATAATTTAAGTGTCAGTTGGGCTTATTTATTATCTGCTCAAAAAATTCTTTATTTTTCAGTTTCAAATGTATTAGGAAGCCAAAATGTATTTGGCTATAGTTATGCAAATTCACCTGATATTTCTGGACAATTTCAACGTCAAGCTATTACTCCAACAGCAGATAGATTCTTTTTTGTTGGCTTCTTTTGGACCATTAGCGATAATAAGAAAACAAATAATTTGGATAATTTGTAATACAGATTTTAGGTTTTTGTTTATTGGCAATAGGTTTCCTAATAGTCTTAAGCCTATTACCTTTTACCTCAAAATTACAGTTCATCCTTAAAAAACAACACTTCAGTAATAATCAATTTTATTTCAATATAAACTGACCGAAATTTGTCTTATCAAAATCAATAACAAGTTAAATTTCAAAACTAAATATTTTTTTTCACTAATCACTAATCACTAATCACATGACAAAAATTATCACATTTATCGTATTCTTCGTAGCATCTGTTGCATTTGCACAAGGAAATTTTGAAAAAGGAATGGGAGATGCTTTAACAACTTGGAAAAATGGTAATCCAAAAGAAGCGGTAGCAAAGTTTGAGCGTATTGCTTCTGTAGAAAAAGAAAATATTTTGCCTAATTATTACATTGCTTTAATAAATACAATTCAGGCATTTGGTTCTAAAGACAGAAAAGAGATGAAATTATTAATTGAGAACGCACAAAAAGCACAAGATGTAATGAACATGCTTGCCCCAAATGATGCAGAAGTTCTAGTAATGCAAGCAATGATTCATACCGCTTGGATAGTTTATGATCCTATGACAAACGGACAAAAATTATCTGGTGATGTAATGATGATTTATAATAAAGCATCATCAATTGCCCCAAATAATCCAAGAGTTGTATTGAATAAAGCCGAGTTTGAAATTGGAATGGCGCAGTATTTTGGACAGGATACTAAACCAATGTGTGAACAAGTAGCTAAATCCATTGAACTTTTTACTAACTTTAAGCCTGAAACACCTTTTCATCCAACTTGGGGATTAGATAGAGCTAAAGAAGTATTACAAAATTGTAAATAAAAAATAATGAAAAAGTATATTAAAGAATTTCCTAGAGCTACATACATTTGCCTTTCAATATTTGCAGTGTTAATGTTAATTAGAGTAATTAGCGGAAGAAATATTGATTTTAATGAAAGATTAGCATGGGTGTTTTTCTTCAATATGCTTTATGGTTATTCACTTTATTATGTTAATGTTTTTGTTTTTATTCAATTAGATAAAATTTTCAAAGAAGACAGGTTTAATAAAAGACGGATATTTATTGGTGCTTTTTCTTCTTTTCTACTTTCAATTTTAACCATTTTTATATTGCGAATTGTAGAAGATGTTTTAATTGAAAAAATGAGCTTTCAAGAGTTTTGGGCAAAAGAAAGAGCAGATAATTATTTGGTGGCAATAATTGTGACAATAATAGTTTCGCTTGGATTTCATGTATTTTACTTCTATAAAGCATATCAAGAAAATAGAGTAAAACAAGAAAAAATAATAGCAGGGAATGCTTCAGCACAATTTGAAAGTTTAAAAAATCAACTCGATCCACATTTTCTATTCAATAGTTTAAATGTTTTGAGTTCGCTGATAGAGGAAAATCCAGAGAATGCCCAAAAGTTCACTACTTCATTATCTAAAATTTACAGATATGTTTTAGAGCAACGTGATAAAGAGTTGGTCTCGGTAGCAGAAGAATTAAATTTTGCAAAAACGTATATGAACCTGTTAAAAATGAGATTTGAAAATAGCATTACTTTTGAATTACCAGAAGAAGAGGTTACTTCAACACTGGCAATGAC
>JBEDTP010000100.1:0-4873 GCA_040119075.1 Flavobacterium sp. | reverse complement strand
CAAAAAATAATCTTTAATGCCGATTGGACAGAGAAAACACCACTTGGCAAAGCGGAATGGATTAAGTTTTTTGGAGCTTTATATGACAAAACTAATGAAGCAAATACAATTTTTTCTATAATTGAAAAAGACTATAATGACGCTGCATTACTTGCTAAAAACATTAAAAATCAACCCACGGTACTAGCAGGTTCTGTGTTTGAAGACACTTGGTATTTACCACAAGGTGATAGTTGGGCTGCTTTGTTTGTAAAAGAAGCAAATGGAGACTATTTATGGAAAGACTCAAAAGGAACTGGTAGTTTAGCTTTATCGTTTGAAACGGTTTTAGACAAAGCCAAAGATGCTGATTTTTGGATTGGACCTGGTCAATTTACAAGTATTGATGAAATTATTAAAACAAATCCAAATTATAAATATTTTAAAGCAATTCAAAATAAAAACGTTTATTCTTCAAGTACAAAAAAGGGAAAAACTGGAGGTATTATTTTTTATGAATTAGCGCCAAATAGACCCGATTTAGTGTTGAAAGATATTATAAAAATTTTACATCCTGAAGTATTACCAGATTATGAATTGTATTTTTTTGAAAAATTAAAATAAACTACTTTTGAAGAATTCTTAAAGATGCAACAAACAAAAAAACATACTTTTCTATTTCTTCTTCTAATTATCACATTAGTAGTTTTATTTTTCACGAACATAAGTTTGGGATCTGTATCTATTCCTATAAAAGAAATTATAAACGGATTTTTAGGAAATATAATGGAAAAAGAAAGTTGGGAAATTATTCTTTGGAATTTTAGGTTACCTAAAGCTTTTACTGCGATTTTAGTTGGGATGGCATTATCAATAAGTGGTTTATTAATGCAAACGCTGTTTAGAAATCCACTTGCCGGACCTTATGTCTTAGGATTGAGTTCTGGAGCAAGTTTAGGCGTTGCGTTTGTGATTCTTGGGGCTGGGTTTTTACCTTCATTTTTAGCAACTATCTTTTTATCTAGTTATGGAATCGTTCTAGCATCAGCATTAGGAAGTGCATTTGTATTAATTGCAGTTTTAGCGGTTTCCCAAAAGTTAAAAGACACCATGGCAATTCTTATTGTAGGATTAATGTTTGGAAGCTTAACGAGTGCAGTTGTTTCGGTTTTATCTTATTTTTCAACTGCCGAACAATTACAAAAATTCACGTTTTGGTCGTTAGGTAGTTTAGCCAACTTAAGTTGGAATGAAGTTTCATTATTATTTATAATTACAACCATTGGAATCATATTAAGTTTTTTGGTAATTAAACCTTTAGATGCACTTTTATTAGGCGAAAAATATGCTAAAAGTTTAGGAGTAAATTTCAAAAAAACAAGATACATTATCATATTTGCAACCAGTATTTTAGCAGGAAGCATAACTGCTTTTGTTGGACCTATCGCTTTTATTGGATTAGCAGTTCCGCATATTGCAAAGCTTTTATTTCAAACTAGCAATCATTTTATTTTGTTTTGGAGTACATTATTAATTGGAGCAATTATTTTATTGTTTTGTGATATTATTGCGCAATGTCCGGGTCAAGATATTACGTTACCCATAAACGCAGTAACTTCTATTATTGGTGCACCAATTGTTATTTGGTTGTTGGTTCGAAAAAGAAATTTTAGTTAGTTTTTTTACCACATAGGCACATAGATTTTTTTAAGTCATTAGAAAATAAAGAAAATATTATTTTCGCACATAGTCTATTGCTAGCTATATATAATAATACGCCCTTTTATGAAATAAGAATTCTATGTATCTATGTGCTAAAAAAATTAAAACTGAAAATTCAACCCTAATTTATAATTTCTTCCTTTTGTAGCGTAACCTATATTTTCCTGAAATTCTTCATTTAAAACATTATTTACTGAACCAAATAAAGACAATCGGTTTTTAATTATATTTAATCTAAAATTTGCATGAACTAACTGATATGAGTCTAAAGTAACATTTTCATTTGCCCAAATCATACTATTATAAAAAGCATCATTTCTCTTATCAACAAATTGATATTGTAAACCAAATGAAGCTTTTTCAGAAAACTTATAATCAACACTTGCATTTGCTTTATGCTTTGCAATTAATCTACTTAATGGTTGTTCAACTTCAGTAAAAGTATAATTAGCATTTACCATTAACTTATTACTTAAATTATATACAACTGATGTTTCAACTCCTTTTGCATTATTAGTTCCCTCAATATTAATATAATTAGAAACCCATGTTGTAGTATTAGTATAAAATCCAAAAGCGTTTGTTTCTTCTCTATAAAAACCAACAGTATTGAAAGTTAGCTTCTTTGAAAACAACTTAGTTTCGAAACCGACTTCAGCAGTTGAGTTTTCTTCAGGTTTTAAATCTAAATTACCATAAGCAGAATACAATTGGTACAAACTTGGCGTAATATAAGCCGTACTAAATGAGGTTAATACTTTTAATGGAATATTTTTGAAATTATAGCTAATATTTTCATTAGTTACAAAGTGATTTCCATATACGTTATGGTTATTCATTCTTGCACCCACATTCACATTTAATCCAAAACTTGAATTATATACAACTGTTGCATATGGATCAATAATATTAAACTTTGCATCTTCTTTTTCAATATTTGTATAGGCATCTTCTTGTGTCATATCAAAGTATTGAGCTTGTATACCAACAATTGCGTAAATTTGACTTGAAAAAGCATATTTATTAAATAAATCTGCATTCACGCTTCTAGAAGCATAACTATAATTGTTAACTGTACTTGTCCATGAACTGAATAAGTTTAACTCTCTTTCTAAGGTAGATGCTGATGCATTTAAAACCAATTCACCTTTGTTATATTTATATTTAGGTGAAAAACCAATTCTAAACTGCTCACTATTTCCATTATTATGGACTTCATCATTGTTAGCTGTTGGACCAGCGTATGAAGTATCGAAAGTGTTTTTTATTTTATCATAATTCCCAAAGAAATCGAATGATAATTTATTTGATGCTTTGTAGCCTATTTTCTGTATTACATTAACTCTTGAAAAAATATCATCTTCATAATCTTTACCAAATGCCTCTGAAAATCCTTTTGTTTCAGTACTACTTAAAGAAGTTAAATATGACACTTTTCCTAATGTCCCATTTACTAAAAATCCTTGGTTAAAATCTTGAGCTGAAGTCTTACTTTCTTCAGAAGTATTTTGTGTTCCAAGAGAGAAAAATGCATTTCCTGAAAGTGCTGATTTGTTTGCTTTTTTTAATGTAATGTTTATTACTCCTGTTGCAGCTCCAGAACCATATAAAGTACTTGAAGCACCTTTCAAAACTTCAATGCTTTCAACCATATCTACGTTTAGTAAACGTAAATCGTATTCTGAATTAATATTTGAAGCATCATTTACAGGAACTCCATCAATATAAATAGCAACCTGACGATTTCTTCCTCCTCTAATGTAAATTCCTTGATTTTTACTATTAGCCGATTGATTTCCGTTAATTTCCACACCTGCAACCTGACTTAAAACTGTTGCAACCGACTGTCCTGGTTTTTTTGCTAAATCTTCAGCCGTAATTTTTTCAATAATTTTTCCTGACTTTTCTTTGCTTTGCGCAAATTTAGTGTCAGAAACTACTACTTCATTCAGCTGGTTAATTTTTAGAGAATCTTGTTCTTGTGCGAACGAAACTGTAGTTAAAAGTGCTGTACACACACTCATTTTAATAAACTTTGTGTTCATTTTGGTTAAAAATAATTTTTAATAAAAAGGGAGAAAAGCACAGAAGTTACCCATACTCAAACTTTTTTTCCCGAAAGTTTGTTACTCAGTGAATGTGGCAGGTCTCCTGGCTTGCGTCTTGTTGTTTACCTTCCCATTTTAAAGTTAGAAATTAGAAATTAGAAGTTAGAAATTTTCTAAATTCAGAATTCATAATTCTAAATTCTCAACAGTGGTTTTGTAGATAACAACAAGCTTTATAGCTTACAGTTGCGGGTACAGCTCAAGAATTTGATTGTAGATTTTTGATTTGTAAATTTATTCCATTCTTAAATCATTAATCTTAAATCTTCACTTGATTCCCTTTTAATGTTGTTTTGAAAAAATCAGAAACAACAACCAAAATTCGGGTGCAAAAGTAAGTTTATTTTCTAAATAATTTACACTATAACTATAAACTATTACTTTTGTAAAAAAAATCACCATGAAATTGTTTTATAAATTATTAATAATTGTCTCTATTTCTACATTATTTATTGAATGTAAACAAGAAAACCTTGATTCAGAAGTTTATGAAGTAAATAGTAACTTAATAAAACATTCCGAAGGATTTTCATTAGTTGAATATCAAAATTTTTCTATTCTAAAAGTTAAAAATGCCTATCCAGAAGCTAAAGAAACATATACTTACGTTTTACATAAAAAAAATGCACAACTCCCTGATAGTTTAAATTCTTACACAAAAATTCAGGTACCTGTTCAAAAAATAATTGTAACCTCAACAACGCATATACCATCTATTGAAATGCTTGAAAAAGAAAACACAATAGCTGCTTTTCCATCTACTCATTATGTTTCTTCAGAAAAAACTAGAGCATTAATCGACAATGGATTTATTCGTGAAATTGGTGGCAATCAAAATTTAAATACCGAATTAATTTTAGATTTGAATCCAGATGTTATTGTTGGTTTTAGTGTTGACGGTGATTTAAAAACCTATAAAAATTTAGAAAAAAACGGACAAAAAATAATCTTTAATGCCGATTGGACAGAGAAAACACCACTTGGCAAAGCGGAATGGATTAAGTTTTTTGGAGCTTTATATGACAAAACTAATGAAGCAAATACAATTTTTTCTATAATTGAAA
>JBEDTP010000099.1:0-4879 GCA_040119075.1 Flavobacterium sp. | reverse complement strand
CATTAGGAAGAATGCGTTATGCAATTATGAATTTAAGAAAGGTTATTGAAAAAAATCAAATTATTTTAACGAATTAAACAATAATATAATATTGGTTTGCGTTATAGATGAAAACATAACAAACTCTATGGCAAAACTTTACTCTAAAAAGAAATTAGCAACCAACAAAATGTTACCTAAAAAAGAAACGATTTCGTTTATTCTTAATTATTCTAAAGCTTTAAGAATTGAAAAAGTAGGCAAACTTACCTTTGAAATTATTGCTAATTAAAGAAAAGCCTCGTAAACAGATTACGAGGCTTTTTTATTATACTATTTAAGTTGAGTTTTCATCAACTGTACGTTTTTTGTGTAAATGTTTTCTTCATCAGACCACTTAATAACTTCATTACACCATTTATTAAATTCTTTAAGTTTTTTTAATTCATAGTATCTGTAAGTTAAATTATAAGCTGTTTCTTGAAGGAAAAGTTTTTCAGAACAAATTTTAATCATTTTATTATAAACTTCTTCTGATTCTTTTAGTTTTTCAGAGTGTCTATAAGTATAAGCTAATTCTTTTAGAGTATAACAATCTTTAGGTTTATTTTTAAGGGCAATTTTTAAAGCACTTTCTGCTTTATCGTACTGTTTTAAATGATTATATGAAAAAGCTAATTCAGTTTGTAACCCAATAAAATTAGGATCTAATTTTTCAGCTTTTTCTAGATAAGTAAGTGCTTTTTCACATTCGTTCCAGCCATTATAGAGATAGCCCCAACGAAACAACCTTTCAATTGTGTTCTCATCTTCCTTATAGACCTTTAACCAGTCTGGAATTTTGTCAATTTGAAGCTCTACAAATTTGGACTCTGGTATTTCTGCAATTCCTTCTATATTTGGATTTAACCTTACTTTAATTGAGCTTTTAATTGAATCTTCGTTTATTAATTTTATAAATTTCCCTTTTTGGTCTATTGTAAAATGACCTTCATAATTTAAGGTTAAACCGGCTTGAGAATCAATATAAATAAATCCATAAATTAAAGTGCTGTCTTTTTCATTTTTAAATACGACCCACTTATCTTCACATTGTACACTTTTTTTGTTAAATACTAATTCACTCTGAGCCTTTACATTTATTGTAAAGAGCATTAATATTAAAAGAATGTATTTCATGTTTTATAATTTTTATAAAAATAAACAAATATCTTTTTAAAGATTATTTTTTTGTAGTATTTTTTGTATTGTACTCTTCTAAAACCGATTTTCTACCAATAGTTTTAGTGATAATATCTTTCTCTAAATCCCAACCACGAGCTGGAGAATATTCTCTTCCGTACCAAATAATTTGCAAATGTAAATCGTTCCATAATTCTTCTGGGAAAATTCGTTTTGCGTCTTTTTCGGTTTGTTGAACATTTTTTCCATTGGTTAAACTCCATCGGTACATTAATCTGTGAATGTGTGTATCAACCGGAAATGCAGGAACTCCAAAAGCCTGACTCATAACTACGCTTGCAGTTTTATGTCCAACGGCTGGTAATTCTTCTAAAGCCTCAAAACTTTGCGGAACTTCTCCATTGTGTTTGTCAATTAATATATGTGATAATCCATGAATCCCTTTTGATTTCATTGGCGAAAGACCACAAGGTTTTATAATTTCCTTAATTTCCTCTACACTCATTTTTATCATATCATATGGATTATCAGCTTTAGCAAATAAAAGAGGTGTAATTTGATTTACTCTCACATCTGTACATTGTGCAGAAAGTAAAACTGCAATTAACAATGTGTAAGGATCTTTATGGTCTAACGGAATTGGAATTTCTGGATAAAGCTCGTTTAACGTATTTATAACAAATGTTACTTTTTCGTTCTTTGTCATTTTTTGTACTTTTAAACAAAATTAAACTTTAAACTTTAAACTAAAAATAAATGACAAACTTAAAAATAGGAGATAAGGCTCCAAATTTTTCAGGATTAGACCAAGACGGAAACAAACATTCATTATCAGATTATAAAGGAAAAAAGTTAGTTGTTTTCTTTTACCCAAAAGCAAGTACGCCTGGTTGTACTGCTGAAGCTTGTGATTTAAGAGATAATTTTGAGCGTTTTAAAGCAAATAATTATGAAATTTTAGGTGTAAGTGCTGATAGTGCTAAACGTCAAGCAAACTTTATTGAGAAAAACGAATTGCCTTTTCCTCTTTTAGCTGATGAAGATAAATCAGTCATTGAAGCATTTGGAGTTTGGGGGCCAAAAAAGTTTATGGGTAGGGAATATGACGGTATTCACAGAACTACTTTTGTAATTGATGAAAACGGAATTTTAACCGATGTTATAGAGAAAGTTAAAACGAAAGCTCATGCAGAGCAAATATTAGATTAAATAAAAAATCCCGCAATTGCGGGATTTTTTTATTTTGTTTTCTCTGCTATTTGTTTTGTTGGATCAAATCCAAATAAGTTATGAGTTTTAATTAATTCAGATATTCCTTCTGGCAACATATTTTCCCAACCCTCATCATTGTTAGAAATCATTTTTAAGACTTTTCTAGAAAATATTTCAAGATTTTTTTCATCAAAATCATTTATATCAACTACTTTACCGTTGAATTTGAAGAATTTATATAATTCTTTCATTCTTGGGTGAACTTTCAAATTATCTGAATTTATAATTGTTCCATCTTCATCTTTCATTGGGTATAAATAGACTTTTAAATCTCTGTAGAATAATTTACCAAAAGCTTCTAGTATTCCACCTGATAAATGACGATAATATTTCTCATCAAAAATATCTACAAGGTTATTAACTCCCATTGCAAGCCCCATTCTTGCTTTTGTATAATTAGAAAAATATTCAACAACTTTAAAATATTCTTGGAAATTAGAAATCATTACCGTTTGTCCAAGCGAACATAATAATTCAGCTCTATCTAAGAAATCTCTTTCATCAATTTCTCCTTCAGCTTTTAGATTAGATAAGGTAATTTCAAAAATAACCAATGTATTCTCCTTGTCAACCTTTTTTTCTTCTAGAAACATGTTATAAGATTTTTTATACATGTTCATATTTACTTTTGTAACAGGTCTAAAACTACCTCTTAAAGCCAATATGTTTTTCTTGTATAATACAGCAGCTGGTAAAATGTTATTCCCATCAGGACCAAACATTACCGCATCGGTCATTCCGTTTTTTACCAATTGTAAACTCATTAAACGATTGTCAACATCAGCAAAACGAGGCCCAGAGAAATTAATTGTGTCAATCTCTAATTGGTCTTTATCTAAATGGTCGTATAAATAACGAAGAAGTTTTTTAGGATCATTGTATTTATAGAAAGCTCCATAAATTAAATTAACTCCTAATGTTCCTAAAGTTTCTTGTTGTAATTTAGCGTCTGTTTCCTTGAAGCGAATGTGAAGTAAAATTTCATTATAATCTTCATTTGGTTCAACCTGATAACGAATTCCTACCCAACCATGTCCTTTGTATTGTTTGGCAAAATCAATTGTAGCTACTGTATTTGCGTAAGTAAAGAATAATTTATTTGGATGTTTGTCTCTCAATAAACGTTCCTCCATCAATTGAGATTCGTGTGAAAGCATTTTACGCAATCTACTTTCAGTAACATAACGGCCATCATCTTCAACACCGTAAATAGCATCACTAAAATCTTTATCATATGCAGACATTGCCTTTGCAATAGTTCCAGAAGATGCTCCAGCTCTAAAGAAGTGACGAACAGTTTCTTGTCCTGCGCCAATCTCAGAAAATGTACCGTAAATGTATTCATTAAGATTAATCCTTAAAGCTTTATCCTTTAGAGAAGGAATTTGCTCTATCATTTTATCTCCACTTAATTTAATGTCGGTTACAATGCTTTTCATTTACAGTAATAATTTTGGGTCAACTTAGCTAATCATTAATGCAAAGTTAATCAATTTGTTAAAAATTAATGTAATTATTATTATTTTTGTGTAAAAATATAGCATTGAAGATTTATTTTTTAGGAACAGGTACATCACAAGGTATTCCAGTAATTGGAAGTAATCATCCTGTTTGTTTAAGTAAGGATAGTAAAGATAAAAGATTAAGAGTTTCTGTTTGGGCATATTCGGATAACTTTTCTTTTGTAATTGACTGTGGACCTGATTTTAGACAACAAATGTTAGCTTCAAAATGCACTAAAATTGATGCAATTTTATTCACTCACGAACATGCAGATCATACAGCTGGTTTAGACGATATTAGACCATTTAACTTTAAGCAAGGTGATATTTTGATTTATGGGCATAAAAGAGTAATTCAAAATTTAGAAAAGCGTTTTGAGTATATTTTTGAAAAAGAGAATCGATATCCAGGAGCACCATCAGTAATTACTAATGAAGTCAAAGAAAACGAACCTTTCAAAATAAATAATACTCAAGTAATTCCTATAAATGCTTTTCATGGTAGTTTGCAAGTTTTTGGATATAAAATTGAAGATTTTGTGTATTTAACTGATGTTAAAACTATAGAGCAACAAGAAATTAGTAAAATAATTAACTGTAAAGTTTTGATAATTAATTGTTTAAGAGAAGAACGCCATAATACTCATTTTAATTTACAAGAAGCCTTAGATTTTATATCTTTGGTTCAGCCAGAAAAGGCTTATTTAACGCATATAAGTCACTTATTTGGGTTTCATGATGAAATACAACAAAAACTTCCAAATAACGTTTATGTTGCTTATGATAATTTAGAAATTTCAATTTAATCTCATTTTTATGAAAAACACATTCATGTATTTATTTATCTTTTCATTATTGATAAATGTTTTTTTGTACGTTAATTCAAATAAAATTTTAAAAGCAAAAGATGCTGAAGTTGTTATGCTGAAAGAAAACATAGAAGC
>JBEDTP010000098.1:0-4885 GCA_040119075.1 Flavobacterium sp. | reverse complement strand
TTAGAATTGGTTTCTATTAAGAATGATTGTGATAACGATACGCTTTTAATACAAGTAAATCCGGCAGGACCAACTTGTCATACTGGTTTAGATACTTGTTGGCAAGAAGTTAACAATCAAGAATTTGGGTTTATTTCAAAACTAGAAACAACTATTCAAAATCGAAAAGAAAATGCAGATTCTGAGAAAAGCTATGTAGCAGATTTATTCAAAAAAGGAATGAATAAAATTGCACAAAAAGTGGGTGAAGAGGCTGTAGAAGTTGTTATTGAAGCAAAAGACAATAACGACGATTTATTCTTATCTGAAAGTGCCGATTTATTGTTTCACTACTTGATATTGCTTCAGGCAAAAGGTTTTGAATTAAATGATGTTGTGAGTGTTTTAAAAAGAAGGGAAAAATAAAACACTCACAATAAATACTGTTTAATTCTTGACAAAAGTTTTAGAATAACTGTCTAAATATAATGTATAAATTCCACTAGATAAATTGGAAATATTTATTTTGTTGTCTGAAAGATTTGATGTTTGTACTAGAACACCTTTATTGTCAAATATTTTATAGTTTGTAAAATTACTGCTGTTTGTTGATTTTATTTGAAGTAAATCAGTTGCAGGATTTGGATATAAAACTATGGGCTGATTTGAAACATTATAATGTGAATCATTATTGAGAGTTGAGTTTAAAGGTATTTTAGAAATTTTCCCTGCACTAGTCTGTATAAAATATAAATCATTATTTACTATTACATTACCATTAGGCCATGAATTAGGAGCTAATTGTACCAAACTTGCTATTTGATATTCAGGTTGTGTGTAAAATGAAATTGAATTACTCATACTCTCACAGATAAAAAGTAAATTATCTTTAAAAACAATTCCAGAAACATAATCTAAATTTGTAAGAATAACATCTGTTGTGCTATTACTAGAATTAAATTTATATAATTGATTAGTGTGATTAGAAGTAAAATAAATCTCATTATTGTTTAAAGTGAAAAAATTTGGCTTATAACCCGACAAAACATCTGTTATAGCATTTGAAGTTAAATCAACTTTAGAAATTTTACCAGCGACATATTGACCTATGAACAAATCATTTCCTATTTGTGCCATCGGTCCTGCAATATTTGCAATTTGTATGGGTTGAAAATTATTACTTGACAAATCAATTTTATATGTTTTATAAGGGCTTTCTACACCTACATATAGAATACCATTGTTAACATACATAAAATTAGGATTTTCATTAAATGTGTAGACTAATTCTGTAATTGGCAATGCTTGAGTATAATCAAATCGATACACCTTTTTTTGAAGGAAAGAATTAAAATATATGTAATTATTATGTGAAGTTAGATTAGAAACTCCTGCAGCATTTAAATTAGTAATCACGTCAACTACCTGAGCTGAGATAAGATTGCATACAAACAGTAAGAAAAGTAATTTTATTTTCATATACATTAATTTAGTTATTATAAATATGTTGTGACAAATAATATTGGGACAAACCTAATACATATCTACAACTAAATATTACTGATTTTCTGTATATTTTGATAAAATTTTAAATATTCACTATTTTAAATGTTAAAATTATAATAAATATTGTTATTTGGTATTTTTATTATGAATATATTCTTCAATTTCCATTTTAATATTTTCATCTTGTAGGTTCTCATATTGTCTGATATATAATTCACCTAATTTAGGATCATCTAAATAATTAATACGAATTATTTGTTGTGTAGGAATTAAATATAAAAGAAATGATAAGCCGAATAAGATTAGAGTTCTTAAAAATAATTTATTATGAAAAACAAGTGAATTTTCTTCTGAATTTTGTTTTAATATAAAAGAGTATATCAGTAAGAAAAAACCTGTAATTGATCCAATTATCAGCATAAAACTTGCTCCTTGCCAATGCATACATTTAAATAAAACACCGATTGGTATTGTTGATAACAACCATCCGAAAAAAATAGATTTTAAAAGTTCCTTTTTAAAAACATTTTTTTCATTTATAAAATAAAATCCAAGTGGAAAATATATTAAAGCTAAAGGAAGTAAAGCCAATATCATTAAAATGCTTCCTCCAGGCCAATATAATAGTTTAAAAAGTATAGAAATTATAAAAAGTATTGCGAGGATTTTTTCAGTTTTCATTTTTTCATTTTTTAAAAAATCAAATATATCCAACTTTTCTTAAACTTTTGTATCTTTAAAATAAAAATGAGATTTCATACTAGGAAATGGGTTAAACCTGAAGATTTAAATGCAAACGGAACTTTATTTGGAGGTAGATTGTTAGCTTGGGTAGATGAAGAAGCTGCTTTATATTCAATTGTTCAGTTAGAAAATCCTAAAGTTGTAACCAAATTTATGAGTGAAATAAACTTCATGAGCGCAGCAAAACAAGGCGATATTATTGAAATTGGTTTAGATGTTCTGAAATTTGGTAAATCTTCTTTAATATTAAAATGTGAAGTACGTAATATGATGACACGTGAAACGATAATTACAATTGAGAATATAACAATGGTTAATTTAGGTAAAGACAATAAACCAAAAATACATGGAAAGACTAAAATTGAATATATTGATAATCGATTAAATAAATAATATGCTTCCTAAAACTAGTTTAGAATTTCTTGAAAAATTAAACCAAAATAACAATAGAGAATGGTTTGCAGAAAATAAAAAGGAATTTCAAAAAATAGACAAATCTGTAAAGGAATTTTTCAATGAGATTTATGTAGATTTTCAAAAAAATGATAATTTAGAAAAAATTCAATTTTACCGCATTTATAGAGATGTTCGTTTCTCTAAAGATAAAACACCTTATAACAAGCATTTAAGTGTTTCTTTTGCTCGTACAAAACCATTATTGCGCGGTGGATATTATTTACGTATCGAAAATGATGCTAGTTTTGTGGGTGGTGGATTTTGGGAACCAAACAAAGAAGACTTATTACGTATTCGTAAAGAATTAGAACTTGATGCTTCTGAATTACGTAAAATTATTGGTGAACCAAATTTTATAAAATATTTTGGAACACTAGAAGGAGAAGAATTAAAATCAGCCCCAAGAGATTTTGATAAAAATCACCCCAATATTGATTTAATTCGTAAAAAACAATTTTTAGTGGGGAGACAATTTACCAATAAAGAAGTTTTAGCTCCAAACTTTAAAGAAGAAGTTATAAATACATTTATAGCGATGCGTCCGTTTTTCGATTATATGAGTGATGTATTATCAACTAATTTAAATGGAGAAAGTATTTACTAATCTTCAAATAAAATAATCTGACTTTTTAATCGCTCAATTAATAAATTCATCATTCGTTTATTGATGTTTGATGAATTTAGAATGTATTCTTTGTATTCGGTAATTGTGAACATTCCCATTACAATTCCTTTTAAAGAATTTCTAAACTTAATGTCACGCTGAATGGCGTTCTCAATATAATTCATTTTCTTTTCAGGAGAAAGAGTAAAAAAAACTCCTTTTTGTTTGGTTGCATAATTTCTAAAAACCTCAATAAATAAATCATTTTGAAATTTTAGAATAGGGCGTAAGGTTTGATTTTGAAATTTTTCTTCTGAACTGGAGCTTTCTGTAATTGTACCAATAGATTCTCCTCTGATTTCTAAAATAGATTCGTCTTTAGTTTTCATAGTTACAGGATTTTAAGTTACTTAAAGATAAAAAAAATAACCTCCATTTTTTTGAAGGCTATCTATAAGTTATTAATAATGAATTGTTAATTACTTTTCGTCAAGTGTAGAATTTGCCAATTCAAATACTTCTAAATCAAAGAATTTAACAGATGCTAAAATATGGTCAAAAATATCGGCCATTATATGCTCATAATTTTCCCAAACCTTGTCTTTTGAAAAGCAATAAATTTCAAGTGGAATTCCCTTTTCTGTAGGCTGTAAATGACGAACCATCAATAACATATCATTATTTATCCCCGTGTGAAATTGTATGTATTGCGTAATATACTTTCTAAATAAGCCTAAGTTCGTTAAGTTTCTTCCGTTTAAAATATTGGATTTATCAAATTCATTTATTTGATTATAGTGGTCAATTTCTGCTTTTCTATGTTCAATATAAGATGTCAAAAATTGGATTTTCTTATAATCGTCTAATTCATTATCTTCTATAAAACGCACAGAACTTGCTTTCAATAAAATATGTCTTTTAATCCTTCTACCGTCAGAAATTTGCATTCCTTGCCAGTTTTTAAAAGAATCAGAAATTAAGCTATATGTAGGTATTGTTGTGGTTGTATTGTCAAAATTTCGAACTTTAACAGTTGCTAAATTAATTTCTATCACATCTCCATCAGCGCCAAATTTATCCATGGTTATCCAATCTCCAATACGAACCATATCATTTACAGAAACAGATATGCTTGCAACAAAACCAAGAATTGTATCTCTAAAAATTAATATAATAATCGCTGATATAGAACCAAAAGTAGCTAAGAAAGCATTTTTGCTAATATCAAATAAAATGGTAATGAAAGAAACAATACCTAATATCCACAGGCCAATCATAATTACCTGAATGTAACTATCAATTGGTTTATCGCTAAATCTCGGCTTGTGTTTTAAATAATCTCTTAAAGCATTAAAAATACTTCTAGTAATCCAAAGGGCTAATAATATAATATAGGTTTTAATTCCTTTTTCAAAAAAATCTTCCCAATAAGTAAACTGTTTTAAGACAACTGGAACTGTTTTATAGATAAATAAAAGCGGAATTAAATGTGCAACATATTTTGCTGTTTTATTAGCTACTAAAAAATCATCAAATGATGATTTTGTTCTTGCAGCAACTATAGCCAAAATAACAATTAATATTTTTTTACAAATA
>JBEDTP010000097.1:0-4899 GCA_040119075.1 Flavobacterium sp. | reverse complement strand
AATAATAATTTGGTAATAAAATGTAAAATTATAAATGTTATTTTTGCAGAGTATTATTACAATTTTAAATATGAAAAAAATAATCACAATATTCTTACTTTTAATTTCTTTTAAAAATTTTTCTCAAGATTTTTTATGGGCAAATCATTTTAATGGATACAATAACGAATATTTAAAAAAAATTGTTGTAGATGATTTAGGAAACTCATACGTGCTTGGAACTTCAGCAAGTACTATTTTCGATATTGACCCAACAAACGGTACTCAAATAATTGACAATACAATAAATAATACTGGAACATCATTAAAAGGTCTTTTCTTATGTAAATTTGACACTAATGGCAATTATATTTGGGGGATAACATTTAATACATTTAATTATTATGACGAGGCAATTGATCTTAAAATAGGAAATGATAATTATATATATATGTTATATAAATCAAAATATTATGAACAAACTTTTGGTCAAGAAGTTCAATGTTTTGGAATAAAAAAAATTTCTCAAAATGGTCAAATATTTATGACTAAAAACCTGACAAACTTAGCAAGTTCAAGTAGTTATAACGTATTCAATGTTACATCATTAGATTTAGACTCGCAAAATAATATTTACGTTTGTGGTTTCTTTCATTCTAGATTAAAACTACACCCTACAGATCCAAATTTTGATCTAATTTCAGGCAGAGATTCATTTTTATTAAAATTAAATAACTCTGGAGATTTACTTTGGGCAAAGAAATTTGATATAAACACTACAAACGCACATTTTGAAGATATAGATATAAGTAATGACGGTAATATAAACATGTTACTTTCTAAAGGTGATAGTAGTAGTTTACCGCAAAAAGGAATTAATATTTTAAAAATCGATTCTAATAACGGGAATATAATTTGGCAAAAAGAATTATTAAATCAGCTGCCTCTCGCTTTTCACAAAAACAACAATGATGAAATGATGATTATTGGTAGTAATATAAGTCCTGGCCCTGTATGGAATACAGTAGGCTCTATCGATGTTGATCCTTCAAGTAATACAGTTCAAATTCAATCACACCTTTATGTTCTATGGCTGGATACAAATGGAGATTTTATTGATGTAAAAACTTACATGCACTATGCCTTAACGGGGAATATTAGCTTTGATGATATAACTTGTGATTCAAATAATAATAGTTACCTATTTGGATATTTTAAAAACCAGTTTGATGCTGACCCATCACAAAACGTTTTCACACTTAATCATACATGTACACTTACATCATTAACTAGGGAAGGGTTTTGTATAAAACTTGATTCCAATAGAGATTTTGTAAATGCATTTAAGTTCGGTAGTACAGGAAACTGTTCTAATTTATGGATAGAGGATTTAAAAGTAAAAAATGACGAATTTTATTTTGTAGGTAATTTTACTAAGGTAATTGATTTAGACCCAACAAATAATAGTTTTATCTTCAACTCAACAAATGACACATACTCTGATGGTTATATGCTAAAACTTGGAAATTGTGATACAACAACACCATTAGGGAGTTCAATTCAAAACTTTTGTTCTTTACAAAACCCAACAATAAATGACTTAACACCTAATACAGCAATTATCAAATGGTATAATTCATCAACTTCAACTAACCAATTACCAAATTCAACACCTTTAATAGATGGAGTTACTTATTATGCATCAAATCAGGTTGGAACTTGTCCAGAGAGTATAACTAGATTAGAGGTTACCGTTAATATTACTCAATCACCATCTAGTCCAATAGCAAATAATCAAAGTTTTTGTGATAATGAAAATGCAACTTTAAATAATATTAACGCAACTGGGCAAAATTTAACCTGGTACGACATCAACAATAATCAAATTTCAAACAATACCATTCTTCAAAACAATACAACCTATTATGTAAGTCAAACCATTAACGGTTGTGAAAGTAACAAAACCCCTGTGACCGTAATAGTAAATTATTCATCTGAACCTACCACAACTTCTCCACAACAATTCTGTATACAAAACAACGCATCGCTAAACAACATTCAAATTACAGGTCAAAATATACTTTGGTATGACATGCAAACTGGAGGAAACCTTTTACCAATAACAACTGCTTTGCAAAATGGAATGACTTATTACGCAAGCCAAACTATAAACGATTGTGAAAGTAATAGAGTTCCAGTTACAATAACTATTCAAAATACTGCTGTTCCAACAGGAAATGGAAATCAAAGTTTTTGTAGTACTGCAAATGCAACTTTAAGCACTATTGTTATCAATGGTTCAAATATAATTTGGTATGATGCAGCAATTGGTGGAACTATTTTAACAAGTTCAACTTTACTAGCTAATAACACAACGTATTTCGCGACTCAAACAGTAAATAATTGTGAAAGTCCAACACGTTTAGCAATTACAATCAGCTTAATTAATACTTTAAATGCAACAAACTATTCCGAATCCATTTGTGATGATTTAAATAATGGTTTTGAGACAATTAATTTAACGAATTATAATTCAAATTTAATTGCTTCAACTGGTAATGTATTTAGTTATTACACTTCTTTAAATGGTGCAGAAAACCAGATTAGTTCAGAAGAAATTCTAAATGCTTCAAACTATAATTTAACTGTTGGAAATCATATTATCTATGTTCGAATTGATTCACCAAACACGTGTCATCAGGTTGTAGAGTTAAATCTTACTTTATTTAGTAAACCTATTTTAGATATTAATGATGTAATGCCGATTTGTGAAGGTGCGTCAATTACTATTTCTGCAGGAAATGGTTTTGATGATTATCTTTGGTCAACCAATGAAACAAGCCCGACAATTACCGTTTTTCAACCTGGAAATTATTCAGTAACTGTTTCAGAAAACCACGGAAGTCTTGTTTGCTCAACAATTAAAAACTTTACAGTTGTAAATTCGAATATCGGAACTATATCTGAAATAATTACTTCAGATTGGAGTACAAATGAAAACACAATTTCTGTTTTATTAAGCACTACTAGCAATGGCGATTATGAATATTCATTAAATGGAATTGATTACCAAGACAGTCCTAATTTTACCAATCTAGAAAATGGAGAATATACGGTTTATGTTCGTGATAAAAATGGTTGCGGAATAACTTTAGAAGAAGTTTATTTATTAATGTATCCAAAATACTTTACGCCTAATGGAGATGGATATAATGATTTATGGAAAATTAAATTTTCTGAAAACGAACCAAATCTAATTATAAAAATATTTGATAGATATGGAAAACTCATTAAACAATTAGGATCAAATTCAACTGGTTGGGACGGAACGTATCTTGGACAAAAAGCAGCATCAAGTGACTATTGGTTTTTAGTTATAAGAGAAAACGGAAAAGAACACAGAGGTCACTTCTCTTTAATACGATAAAAATGAAAAAAATAATTTTATTATTCCTTTTTGTGTTTATATCATGTGAAGAAAAACATGATATAAAACTAGACTTAAAACTCAATGAATCTTATAAAATTGCAGTTATAAGTGAAATTACAATTAATCAAAATGATACTGATGGATTTAATATAGTAAACATATTAAACTCAATTACACAAACTGAGTATGTAGTAAAAAAAATAGATCAAGATGCTTATATTTTAGAAGGACGTTTAAAATATATAAAGTTTGAGATTAGCACACCTGATGGTTCAATTACTATGAATTCAAAAGAAAACAGAGAAGAAGACATTATGTCAAATCTTTTAAAAAAGATGATAGACAAACCTTTTAACTTACGTCTAAATAAATCTGGAAAAGTAGAAAAGATTGAAAATCTTGAAAACATTTATTCAAATTTACTTGATGATATAAAAGGAATTTCAAAAAAACAGAAAGAAGAACTTCAATTACAACTAAAAGATAAATTTAACGAAACAGCTTTTAAAGAAGAAATTGAAATATTCACTAATGTTTATCCATCTGAAAAAGTAGCTCTAAATGAAAAATGGAATAAAAAAAGCAATAAAACATTAATGAATTTAAAAGGGTTTTACGAAAACACGTATAAACTAAGAAAACTACAAAAATCAAGCGCTTTCATAGATGGAAATACTTTAATGGTAAATTTTAAAAATAAAAGCACAGAATTACCTCAATATAATTTAAACGGAACTGTTAAATTAAAATTTAAAATAAATACGAAAACAGGCTGGATAAAAGAAGGGCTTCTTGATCAAAAATTAAAAGGCTATATAGAAGTAAATGATAATACAAAAAGAATAAAAATATCTAAAAGACCTTTGACTATAGACAACAGAGTTATGATTTCAGGATATTAGTTTTAAAACTGAGTTAATCTTTTAAATACAGTTTTAATTTTTCTTATTTTAGCAAAAAGTAAATCAAATGCCAAACGACTGTGTAACTTATCAAAAATCGGGATGTTTTTCTAATTTAATTGTAGATTATTTAAATCAGAAAGAAAAACTACAACCTTTATACAATCGTTTTCCAACATTAGAAAATTTTAAGCTTCAAATAGCAGAAAAAAATAAAAGTTTCTCATTAGACAAAAGAGAAATTTTAGTTTCTACCTTAGAAGAACAATATAAAAATATTAAAGCATCAGATAAGACAATCTTCAATATTGGATTATTAAGAAAGGAGAAAACGTTTACAGTAACTACAGGGCACCAACTAAATCTCTTTACGGGTCCACTTTATTTCTTATACAAAATTGTTTCGGTAATTAATTTAACCAAAGAATTAAAAGAAAAATATCCTGAGTGCGATTTTGTTCCTATTTATTGGATGGCAACAGAAGATCATGATTTTGAAGAAATTAATTATTTTAATTTTAACAACAAAAAAATCAAGTGGAATAAAGAAAGTAAAGGTCCGGTTGGAAGACTTTCTACTGATGGTTT
>JBEDTP010000096.1:0-4907 GCA_040119075.1 Flavobacterium sp. | reverse complement strand
TATTGAAGGCATAAAAGCTTGTGTAGAAAATGGTGCTTTAAGTGTAGACCATTTAGAAGTTGTAACCGATGAAGATATTGAAGTTTTAAAAAATAGTAATACAATGCCCGTTGCATTACCAAGTTGCTCTTATTTTATAAGCATTCCTTACACTCCGGCTAGAAAAATGATGAATGCAGGTTTACCAATTGCATTAGCTACTGATTATAATCCAGGTACTACTCCATCTGGGAATATGAATTTTGTAGTTGCTACAGCTTGTATAAAAATGAAAATGACACCAGAAGAAGCAATAAATGCTGCAACAATAAACGGAGCTTTTGCAATGGGAATTTCAAATACTCATGGAAGTATAACTAAAGGCAAAAAAGCAAACATTATTTTAACAAGACCTATGACTACATATTATCAATTACCTTATGAGTTTGGAAGCAACTTAATTGAAAGAGTAATGATAAATGGTGAGTTTATATCATAAAAAAAAGAGCGACAATTGTCGCTCTTTTTTAATTCATTTATGAACTATTATCTTAAAGAAAAGCTTGTTTTAGAAACCATTTCTCCTGTTGCATTAAAAACATTTACAAAATAAGAACCTGGTTGAAAATCTTTACCGGTAACTTCTTGCTTAACTTGTACAGTTTTATTTTCATATTTTACTTTAGAAATAAAAGTGTAGGTTAATGTTTTATCTCCCATAGGAATAGTCTCTTTATCTCCTAAAATATTGTTTTTAGCATCAATAATTTGAACATAATAAGTTCTATCTCCTGATTTTGCAATTTGATTTTCTGCAATTAAAAAACTAATTTTTAATTTATCAGCTCTACTTGCTTTGTCAGTTTCAATTTGTTTACCAGAACTTCTCTCCTTAACTGCTAAAACATTTAAGTTTAAAACTGAAAGTTTTGAACCTTTTTCAACCGTTTTAGTTAAATTATCATTTTGAGAAACTAAAGTATCATTAAACTTTTTTGCATCAGTTAAAACAACATTTGTACTATCTAAACTAGATGTTAATGCTACATTTTGCTCTTTTAACAATTTGTTTTCAGCAACTAAATTATCCATTTCTCTCTTTAAACGGAAATACTCATTCTTATATTTAGCCATCGCAGCAACATCACCTTTCGACTTTTCTAAAGAAACTAAAAGCTTTTCCATTTCTTCCTTTTGTGCTTCAAAATCAGCTTTAAGTGCATTATCTTCAGCAATTAATGTCTCGTACTCTGCAATTTTTGCTTTTAAATCATTTGCTAACGTTTCTTTCTCAGAAGTCAAAGTTGTTACTGTTTCTTTATTATCAGAAGACATTTTATAAATATATGCACCACTTCCTAATAATAATAATCCTAGTACTACTACTGCTGCTTTTAATCCTGAATTGTTTTGCTTGTTTTCCATTGAAAATATAGATATTTGGTTAAATTGATAACAAAAATACAATAAAAAACTATTTTTTTACATTTTGAATTAAAGTTATTTTAAAATAGTATTTTTGATTGCAATTTTTTAATCAATGGAAAATATAAAATTATTCTCGGCAAAAGAGCTAGCAAAAATTACTCAACACCGTAGTGGAGAAATAAAATTTGGTGAAAAAGTTCTTCTTATTCCGCCAGACGTTGATGCCTATAGTTTTATTAAAAAATCATCTGCAGAATATGTTTTATTTGGCATTCCAGAAGATATTGGTGTAAGAGCTAACAGAGGAAGAGCTGGAACTTCTGTTGCGTTTGAATCTACCTTAAAAAGTTTAGTAAACATTCAACATAATAAATTTTGCAAAGGAAGTAACCTAATTATTCTTGGAGAATTAGATGTTGAATACGAAATGTCTTTAGCTCAAAACTTAGATTCATCTAATAAAGAAGATAGAAAACAACTATTTAGTTTAGTTGAAAAAATAGATAAAGAAGTTTCACATACAATTCATCAAATTATTAAAGCTGGTAAAAAACCAATAATTATTGGTGGTGGACACAATAATGCTTATGGAAATATTAAAGGATTAGCTCTTGCTAAAGGAAAACCTGTAAATGCGGTAAATTTTGATCCTCATACCGATTTTAGAATTCTTGAAGGTAGACACTCTGGGAATGGTTTTAGTTACGCTTATGAAGAAGGATTTTTAAAAAAATATTTTATTTTTGGGTTGCATGAAAGTTATATTTCAAAAGGAGTCCAAAGCACAATTAAAGAAATTGCTTCAAGAGTAAAATTTGCTACTTATGAAGAAATTGAAATTCGTAAAGAGAAAACATTTGAAAATGAATTAAATGAAGCTTTACAATTTATTAAAAACGATCCTTTTGGAATTGAAGTAGATTTAGATGCAATTCCTGGAATTCACACAAGTGCTATGACATTAAGTGGGTTTAGCGTTCAACAAGCACGACAATTTATTCACCATTTTGCAACAAATAAAAACGCTTCTTATATACATATTTGTGAAGGAGCACCAACATTAGACGAAAGCAATAATAACCATTTAACTGGAAAATTAATTGCTTATATGATAACTGATTTCATAAAAAGTTAATAATAAATCATTAACTTTCAGTATTATACAAATAAAAAACAAATGACTTTTAAAGAATTACATTTAATAAACCCGATACAAGAAGCATTAGTAGACTTAGGTTATGAAGCTCCTACTCCTATTCAAGAACAAGCCATTCCAGAAGTATTAAAAGGTCAGGATTTAGTAGCTTGTGCGCAAACAGGAACAGGAAAAACGGGTGCTTTTGCTATTCCTATTATTAATTATATTCATAAAGTGGTTGGTTCGGCGAAAAAAGCAAAAAGAATTAGAACCTTAGTAATTACACCAACTAGAGAATTAGCACATCAAATTAGTGATAGTTTTAATGATTATGGAAAATATACTAATATTAAATCAATGGTTATTTATGGAGGTGTTAGTCAAAATCCGCAAGTTGACCAGTTAAATAAAGGCGTTGATGTATTAATTGCTACACCAGGAAGATTGTTAGACCTACACAAACAAGGATTTGTAGATTTAAATCATTTACATCATTTAGTTTTAGATGAAGCCGATCAAATGCTTGATATGGGGTTTATAAATGATGTGAAGAAGATTATTAAATTAACTCCTGAAAACAGACAAACTCTTTTATTTTCTGCAACAATGCCTATGGCAGTTAGAGAACTTGCCGATGCTTTTTTAACAAGACCAAAATATATCTCTGTTGATCCTATTTCGAGTACTGCAGATAATGTTACACAAAAGGTATATTATGTAGAAAAAGGCGATAAACGAAAATTACTATATCATATCATTAGAAACGATGGTATTAAAAACGCGCTTGTTTTTGCTAGAACAAAACATGGTGCTGATAATATTGTTAAAGCATTAACAAAACAAGGGGTTACTTGTGCGGCAATTCATGGAGATAAATCTCAAACTTCAAGACAAAAGGTATTAGACGATTTTAAAAATCATGAAATTTCAATCTTAGTGGCAACGGATATTGCTGCGAGAGGAATTGATATTGATAATTTACCTTATGTCATCAATTTTGACTTGCCAAATATTTCAGAAACTTATGTTCATAGAATTGGAAGAACTGGTAGAGCTGGAAATTCTGGAGTTGCGCTTTCTTTTTGTGGAAAAGATGAAAAAGTTTATTTCAATGATATTGAAAAACTTATTAGAATGAAGGTAAAGGAAGTTAAGGATCATCCTTATCCTTGGAATAATGAACCTGTAAAAGAAGATGCAAAACCTGATTTAAGAAATAAAAAGAAAAAGGATAATTCAAGAAAATCGGCAGCTTCTAAGAAAAATAAAAAACGTTGGTATTAGACTAGAAACTTTTACAGTTTAAACTAAATGAATAAAAACCAATGAATAAAACAATATTTGAAATTTCTAAAATGGATTGCCCTTCTGAGGAAAATCTTATTCGAATGAAACTAAATGAAATTTCAAGTATTGCTTTTTTAAATTTTGATATTCCAAATCGAAAATTAACGGTTTTCCACAACGGAGAAATAGACCAGATTGAAAAATCGATTATTGAACTTAATCTAGGTGGGAAAAAAATATCAACCGAGCATACCGAACAAACTGATTTTAAAGAAAATATCAATCAGAAAAAACTGCTTTGGATTGTATTAATAATCAACTTTATTTTTTTTATTATTGAAATGTCAACTGGGTTCATTTCAAAATCTATGGGACTTGTGGCTGATAGTCTAGACATGTTGGCAGATAGTTTTGTTTACGGAATTAGCATATTTGCTGTTGGCGGCACAGTTAGTAAGAAAAAAAAGATTGCCAAACTTGCTGGATATTTTCAAATCACCCTCGCAATTATTGGATTTATAGAAGTATTAAGAAGATTTTTTGGAGCAGAAAAACTTCCTGATTTCTCAACAATGATAATTGTTTCCCTTTTTGCTCTTATTGCAAATGGAGTATGTTTATATATTTTGCAAAAATCAAAAAGTAAGAAAGAGGCACATATAAAAGCAAGTATGATTTTCACTTCAAATGACGTAATTATAAATTTGGGAGTAATAACTGCTGGAATTATGGTAAATCACTGGAATTCAAGCGTTCCTGATTTAATTATTGGAACCATTGTTTTTATTTTGGTAATTGAAGGAGCGTTTAGAATTTTAAAATTAAGTAAATAAAAATAATTACAAATAAAATGACATATCTTTAAAAAAATCATATGGATTATTTCATCATTTGCATCGTTTCTTTATTAGGATCAGGGTTAACTTTATTTTCCGGTTTTGGACTTGGAACAATACTTCTGCCAGTTTTTGCATTGTTTTTCCCAGTTGAAATTGCAATTACACTCACAGCAATTGTTCATTTTTTGAATAATATATTCAAGCTGGTTTTATTAGGAAAATATGCTGATAAAAAA
>JBEDTP010000095.1:0-4947 GCA_040119075.1 Flavobacterium sp. | reverse complement strand
TCATCCTGCTCTAGCCTTTAGTCAATGAAAAATTTATTAAAATCTTTATTCCCTTTAATGTTGAAGTCTAAATTACCTAATGAAATATTATTTATTTTTAAATTGTCTATTGTAAGTTGAGATTCTGGTTTATATATGGAATTATTTTGAACATATTTAATCATTCCGTTTAAATTTCCGTCAAACTTTAAACTGTCTACAGAAGGAGTAATTTTATTAATATCAATATCTTTAAATGTAAAATTTAAATCTTTATAAGTAGAATCTTTTAATTTACCATAAAAATTCATTTTTTGATTATTGTGAGATAAGGTAAAGTCTTTAAAATCAAAATTTGATAGTTTTTTATCAAACACTATCTTATTATCTTTCTCTTCATTTTCATTTATAAACCAAATATAATCTTTGAAATTAAGTTCCGATTTTTTAAAACCTACAACAGAGTTTTTATTTTCATCTATAGTATGATATAAATTTAGGTCAAACTTATCATCACCTTTCTTACCTCCTTTAAATTCTGTTCTTATGAACAAAGTATCATTCATTGTTACATTAATCAGGTTAAAATCGGCAATTTTATAGTTTTTATTTTTAATAGAATCCATTTCAATATATACATTATAAAGTGGATTTTTATTATCAATATCAATTTTTATATTGTTAAAATAATTTTCAAATGCAATTACTTCAGGTGCTGTAAAATCAAAATCAAATTTTCCTTCGTCAGCATTTATTTTTCCTTTAAACTTAGTGTTTTCAGAGATAGTCACATCTGGAATAAAAATATCTATAATTTTATTATAAATTGAAAACTCAAAATCTAAATACTGACCAGATTGTAATTTATTTGGTGAATAATTTGCATACAAACTTCCTACTGCGTTTTCTAATATTTTTTTAAGCTCGGCAATTTTGTATTTACCAACAACTTTTCCTGTGATTATATCTGGTGAATTAACAGTTATTGTCCTAACTCTGTTCTCATCAAAACTAGATGTTAATTGAAATTTATCAAAAACGTAATGTTCTTTTGCATTTAAGTAAGAAGCTCCATTTACATTTAAAACGCCTTCTAAGTCATCTAAAGTATTACCTTTCACATTTAATGCTACATTTCCTTTAAAAATTGAAATTGTATCTATTTTTGAAAAATTTAACGCAACTAAATCTATATAATCAATTTGAGTTGAAAAATTATAGTTTTTAACTTTAGAACTTAAATCAACTAATCCATTAAAGTCTAATCGTAAATTAGGATCATTACTATTTAAATACCCTTCAAAATATGGCATTTTCATAGTGCCGTCTATTTCAATATTAGAATAATTGTACTTGTTATAAAACAATTTATCTATATTCCCTTTTACTTTAGTATTTAGATATTTCTGATTAAAACCTTTTCCATCAACTTCAACTTGCAAAGTCGCAGCACCTAAATCTTTTTGATTTAAAAAATTTCCGATATTAAAATTTTCTAAAGCAATATTACCTTGATAGGATGCATTATCAATATTGTTTATGTTTTGTAAAGATAAATCTGCTTCAATTGCACCCAGAAATGATGTTAAATATACTTTTGAATTAATAATTGTATTAGTGAGTTCAACATTTCCATTTAAATTAATATCGCCTAGTTTTTTTAAATTGGAAGGTAAATTATCTCCTAAAAGTCTAGGTAAAATATGATTTAGCTTATCATAACTTGAAGATAAATCATCTAAATTTGCTTTAATATAAAACGACCTATTTTTATCAAAAAGATATTTAAAATTAACATTACCCGTTATTTCTGAATGAAATTTATCAGTTAATTTTAGGTTGTGAGTTGTAAAGTTATTCAATGTCCCTACCAGATGTGTATCAACAAAAAATTTATTATCCTTTCCAAATTCATTATAAAAATAATTTAAATCATTAGAAGCTATAATTGCTTTATCAAACTCAGCATCAAAAACTACCTTATTGTTAAAATCTGAAAAATCTTCTCTTTTATATTTTAATTCAACTCTACCAATCATTTCTGATTCAAAGGTTGAAGCAATTAAATTTTCCAATAAAATATTTTTCTTTGTATAAGTAAATTTTGCCTTTAAATTAGATACAAACAGCCCTCTAAAATCCTTAAATGATAACTTATTAATATTAGTATACACATTTGGTCCTTTTATAAAAAAATCTTCAATTAAACCATTTAGTTGATTAAAATCAATTATTTTAGGATTTACCAAATTATAATCAGTATATCTAAACCTACTCCTAAATATAGTCATCGAACTGGCCTTCATTCTAAATCTACCTGATGAAGGAGAACCATCATCAAAAGCAGCAATGAATCTATCTAAATTTGTATCTTTTTCACCTTTATATTGTGTCAATTTACAATCTAAACCATCTAGAACAACATCTCCTAAATATGGATGCCCACTATCATATAGCTTTTTAATATCTAAAACAGACGTGTTTAATCTATCAATATAAAAAAGTGTATCTTTATGATGATCTTTAACTAAAATGTTTCCTAGTTTAACCGTACCAAAAGGAGTAATTGTTAATTTCTCAATTGTAATATCAGTTCCGTAAGCCTTATTTAGCTCATTTGTAGCATATTTACCAAAATATGTTTGAACAAATGGCAATGATAAAAGAATACTTAAAAAAAGTAATAAAATTAAAATTCCGACAATTATTCGGATGAATATTTTTTTAAATTTTTTGATACTCTAATTTGTTTTAAATTTGTGCACTGGTTATTGAACAAAAATAAGGTTTTTTGTAAGATAACTATATAACTTTTAAGTCAAAATTCGTGCCTTTTTATATGAACAACGATAAAATTTACACTTTAGCAATAGAAAGTTCATGCGATGATACTTCTGCAGCCGTATTATTAAACGATAAAGTACTCTCTAATGTTGTAGCCAGACAAACAATTCATGAAGAATATGGAGGTGTTGTTCCTGAACTTGCTTCGAGAGCGCATCAACAAAACATTGTTCCTGTAGTAGATGTTGCTTTAAAAAAAGCAGGGATTACAAAGGATGAATTATCTTGTATTGCTTTTACACAAGGACCAGGATTAATGGGTTCACTACTTGTTGGTGGTTCATTTGCAAAATCAATGAGTATGGCTTTAAACATACCTCTAATTGCAATTAACCATATGAAAGCACATATTTTAGCGCATTTTATTGACGAAGATGGTTATGAAAAACCTGAATTCCCTTTTTTAGCATTAACTATTAGTGGTGGACACACACAAATTGTCCAAGTAAATAGTTTTTTTAGCATGAAAATTATTGGAGAAACTACAGATGACGCTGTTGGAGAAGCTTTTGATAAAAGTGCAAAAATACTTGGATTACCTTATCCAGGTGGACCACTTGTTGATAAATTTGCGACTGAGGGGAACCCAAAAGCATTTCCTTTTACAAAGCCAAAAGTAGATGGGTTGAATTTTAGTTTTAGCGGGTTAAAAACTCAAATCTTATATTTTGTTCAAAAGCAAGTTCAAGGAAACCCTAATTTTATTGAAGAAAACAAGGCTGATATTTGTGCGTCAATTCAACATACTATTATTAATATCTTGATGGATAAATTGAAAAAAGCTGTTAAAGAAACAGAGATTAATAGAATAGCGATTGGAGGTGGTGTTTCTGCCAATTCTGGCATTAGAAAAACATTAAAAGAAGCTGAAAAAAAATATGGTTGGACTACATATATACCAAAATTTGAATATACAACAGATAATGCAGCAATGATAGGAATTGTGGGTTATTACAACTATCTTGAACAAAATTTTAGTGAAGGCAATGTGGTTTCTAAAGCACGAATTGAATTTTAATTTTATGCAATTATTTTATAATTCCGAAATAAAACAAGAAGACAAAACTTTCACTTTCGATAAAGAGGAAAGCAAACATATTATAAAGGTTTTACGAAAAAAAGAAGGCGATACTATTCACATTACTAATGGTTTAGGATTTCTATTTATTTCTGAAGTTACTATTGCTTCTGAAAGAAAATGTGAAGTTCAAATTAAGGAAACTCAATTTTTTGAACCTAATGATTATAATTTACATATTGCTGTTGCTCCAACAAAAAACAATGATAGAATTGAATGGTTTTTAGAAAAAGCTACCGAAATTGGAATCAACGAAATTACGCCTATTATTTGCGATCATTCTGAACGAAAAGTATATAAAAAAGAACGTGGAGAAAAAATTATTCAAGCAGCAATGAAGCAATCTTTACATTTTTATATTCCTGTTATTAACGACCCAGTTCCCTTCTCAGAGTTTATTAAAAAAGAATTTTCTGCGCATAAGTTTATAGCTCATTGTGAAGAAACAGAAAGAAAATCATTTAAAAATGAAGTTAAACCAAAACAAGACATTCTTATTTTAATTGGTCCAGAAGGTGATTTCTCAACAAAAGAGATTAATTCAGCGATTCAAAACAATTACAAACCTGTAACTTTAGGATCTACAAGATTACGAACTGAAACAGCTGCTTTAGTAGCGTGTCATACAACTGCACTCATAAATGAAGAATAAATTTTATCTTTTTATAGTTTTACTTTTTGTACACAATTTTTTATTTGCACAAGATATTGCTGTTGTAAAATATTCTGGTGGCGGAGATTGGTATGCAAATCCTACTTCACTACCTAATTTAGTTCGATTTTGTAATCAAAACATCAATACTAAAATTAATACTAAAACAGCAACAGTAGAAGTTGGAAGCGCTGATATATTCTCTTATCCATTTATTCACATGACTGGACATGGAAACGTTGTTTTTAGTACAAATGATGTTCAAAATTTAAAGAATTACTTAAATTCTGGTGGATTTTTACATATTGATGACAATTACGGAATGGATGAATACATTCGAAAAGAGATAAAAAAAGTATTTCCAAATAAAGAATTAAAAGAAATTCCTATTTCG
>JBEDTP010000094.1:0-4951 GCA_040119075.1 Flavobacterium sp. | reverse complement strand
GCATACTTTTAGTAATGGCATGAAAATTTACGACTGTAAACTCTTTATTATCATAACTAAAAGTGCAAAAATAAGGTTCTCTATCTATTTCTAAATTATATTTTTGTTCTAACCACGCATCCCCTATTTTCTTCACTCGAGAAGGTTTCCAAATAAAAGCATATCGTTCCGTTTTATAGGCTGAACTCGTAGTAGGATTACTAATGCTATAGTCCCATTTATTCCCCATTCTATTTAAAGCATCAACTAACTTTACAACGGCCTGAGAACCACCATAACCTGCAACAACTTCTTGAATTGCAATTACATCATAATCTTTGATTGTATTTGCGATATAAGTTATTGTTTCATCTGACTTTGACTTACCTAAGTTTTCAATATTCCAAGAAAGCAGTTTTACTTGGGAAAAGGAAAAATTGAATAATAATAAAAAAACTAATAGTATTCTCATTCTTTTTGAATTAATCTTCCCAACCACAAAGAGTTAGTCCATACCCTTTAGCTTCTGAAATTGACTTTTTATATATTTTGTGCTTGCAAGCTGAAAGCCCTCTACAGTTTTTTGTAAAATGATATTTTTTAGCTCCTTCTATACCGCAAATGTAAACATCTGTTTCGGTTTTAGTAAAAGAGGTAAAAGATAAGAATAAGAGTAATGTTATTATAGCTTTCATAAGGTAATTATTTATGAGTAAATAAATAAATTAATATTACTTTGTGTAATTTAGTGTTTTTTCATCTATTTCATCTATAAAATTTTCACCTTCATATAGATATCTATTAAATTTAACTCCGTCTATTTTTACATCTACATAATGTTCAGAAGTTCTAATAGAAGTATATTGAATTACAAAAATTGCATTTTTACTTTTTAGTTCTCCAAACTGAACATAATTAAATTCTATACCAATAGGAAAATCCAATCGAGTTGCAACTGAAAGAGTAGAATCTGAATATTGAGTTGTTTCCAAAACCTTCTTTTTTATAAATGATTTAAAATCTTTTAAGTTTAAATTAAAATTTGGTGGATCTATTTTCAATTTATTGGAATTATTAAAAGAAATTTTATTAGAAAAATAAGCTGTAGCTTGTTCTAATTTTACATCAGGACTGAATGGACTTAGAGTTGCAATAGATAAAGTATCATTTACATCAAATTCCCAAATAGGCAATTGTTTTTGAATTTCTTGAATTTGAGAAATCTTTAGTTGCTCAGCAGAAATCATTAATTGATCATTTGAAATTTTTACTGTCGAATAGGTTAAATAAATTATGTATAAACCTACAAAAACACTTAAAGACCTTATTAATGGTTGGTATATATAACAGATGGAATTTAATCGATTTATATTATTTTTAATATACAAACCTACTTTTTTCATTGAATTAAAATTAATGAAGTTATTAGTTTTTTTACCTACTTAATGTCTGGTTGTAGAAATATAATAAGAAGATGTATAATCTCCACTTAAATTTTCGGTTCCAGCATAATTATAACCACATGCAGTTGCAGCAATTCTATAATTACCACTGTTTATATTTACAGTTTTTGATCCATTTGCCCTGATTGTAATTATTTTTGAATCAGAACCACTGTAACGAATAGTTAATTCACATGAAGTATCATTTGTTATTGTAATACTAGAAGTTGAACTATTGGAATAATTAATACGATCAGAAGAAGGCATTTTACCTGTTTTTTTGTCATTGTATATCTTATCAACTTCTAAGTCTATAATCCTACGATTCAATTCATCTATATTCTCATGTTCTGGGTTTTTACTTATAAACTCTTTTATTTTTTTAATTGAATTTGACCGTGCAACATCTTCAAAGGTTAATTCAATTTGAACTGGCTCTTCTATTTCTTCATAAACAGGCTCTTGAACAAATGGAACACTATCAATCGCTTGTATATCTTCATATTCTACTACAGCAGCAGCTGAATCAACAATAATTTCAGGGTATTCAATTACTTCATCCGATACATAATTATCATCATAAGTTGATTCTTTACACGAATAAATTGAAATAATAAACAATAGTGAAATCAATAATTTTTTCATAGCAAAAGGTTTTAATGATAAAATGGTGTATCTATAACGGGTATGAACCATTTTAAAAAATGTTCAAATACGTCTAATAATGAATATGCTAAGGCTAGCATAAGAAATGCTTTTAATAAAAAATAATTAGTATTGTTTTGTTCCATCTCAATTTGTTCTTTTTTCATTCCATTAGTTAAACTAATTGTAAAGTCAACAATAAAATAAAGTAAGAAACTGAAGAAATATGTGAAGCCAGTAAAAATGAAAATTTTCTGCATTACTACAAAAAAAGTATTATTAATTGTAGGTGAGTAAATAACAATTTCAATAGTATTTTCAATTTGTTCTAGAGCAACCTTTAATAACAAAAAAAACGTACCTAATAATGACCCAATCCATACTAAGTATGTATTTGAAATAGGCGTTTCTTCTTTTACTTGAAATCTCTTTTTATAAAAAAGATTAATTAAAAAAAACATAATAATTAAAGATGCTATTGCAACTATACACGTAAAAAATAAACTTTGTTTGTTCATATTATTTTGATTTTAAAGAAATTCTCCAATTGTTAATATTTGACATTTCATTTGATATTTGGCCAGGTCTTAATCCACTAGCTGTTGTTTCCCAAAGAACGTAATTTTGATTTTTATAAGGATAAGACAATCCATTAATTGGCAAGTTAATACCTAAAATAGAATGTCCATAAAATTCACTACTCATTAAAGCAACATCGTAATTATAATGACTAAAAATAGTATATAATAAAAGTGAACGCGAATCACAATCACCTTTTAAGTTAGTCATAAATTCAGCTGGTGCATTAATTCCGAATCGCTGATTACCGTCGCAGTACCCTTTATTAGACAGCAAGTAATTTCGGGTAAAACGATCACTATATAAACTAGGATCACAACCGTCTGATAGAATTAAAGCATAAGGAATATCTTGAACAAAACTGACTACCATTTCTGCAAAATCCTTTTTATTTAATTTATTATTTGTCCCTATACTATCTAACATCTTGTATAAACCTCCTAATGCTGATTTATCATTTTCTTTTAATTGATATACAACTTTATCATATTCCCTTTCATTACTAGAATTTACAGACAGGTTATTTTTAAAATACTTAGATTTTCTATAATCATTTAACTTCATGGTATAATAACCTTGATATAAATTACCATCATAATCTTTCCATTCTCTATAATGCTTAATTAAACTATCCTTTTGAATTGGTTCGTTTTCATTTACAACTGGTGAATTATCAACAAAAGCGTCATCAACTATTGGATCAACAAAAGGTTTTGTCTCCCTTGGATTATTGACTACTACAGGGTTTGGATAACTAGTGTGGCGACTATTTGTAAATACATTAATAATTGAGGCTAAAAACCCAATTAAAAATAGTATTCCAATTATATTAAAAACCCATCGAAAGTTATTCGCAATAATATTAATAAGCCAGAAGAACAAAAGAAAAGCCCCAATATATAGTAATCCTGGAAAAATGGTTATAATTAAAATCGCTAAAATTATAAAACCTATAAATTGTAAAATGGAAGAAAAACAACCTGTCCCTATTATAGTCTCTTTTTTACCATTAAACACCCAGTTACCCCATACCTTGTCCTGATGATGCTTACAAAAATATTCATATCTAGTATAGTTGTTTTTAATTTCTAATTTACCTGTCTTTATACCATTTGAACTACAAACGCTTATAGGTTTTATTACTGCAGGTTGGGGTTTAGACTCTACAAATTTTTCTATTAAAATAACTTCATCGTGATAACTGATCTCATAATCAAAAACATATCCCGTTATTGTTCCTGTAAACGTTCCAAATATTTCATTTCCTTCAATTTGATGCAATTTTTTTTTTGATTCAAAATCACAAATTTTAGGCTCAATTATTCCTAATTCAAAATACTCACCTTCTTGTTTAACATGTACTTTTAATAATTCTGGTAATTTTTCTCTAGGAAATTGATTTTTATTACACGCACTATCAAATGGAATATTCTTTGATGTTTGTATAACATCTACTAGAGCTTCATAAATCTCAAAATCATAAAAATCAGAATTATAGAATTCATCAGAATACCCCAATAAAGTACCTCTATACTTCCCCTTTATATTACCTAAAATAAAAGTTTTTCTAGGAGTTTTAGTCTCATAAGTTATCTTATGAAATTCTATGCCATTTTCATCAATAAATGGTTCTCGTTTAATTTCTGTGATTATAGGCTCCTCCATTTATGCATCGACATTTTTATAAAGTAATTCAAGAAACTTTTTTTCTGAATTAAACTTTGTGTTATCAGTTAACCTAATAGTCCTAAATGGTGGATTTTTCCAATTTTCATAAAAGTCAATTTTTTCTGAGCACAATTCATCTTTAAATTCATTTAAAAAAGAATCATACTTTACAGCATCAATTGCTTTTATGCTATGTAATTGAAGCTTTAACTTTTCTAATATCGTTTGATTAACATGATCAATTTTAGCTTCTAATATCTCTGAATATTTAATTCTAAATTCATTATAAGCCTGCAATACAATCTCCTCCTCAATTTCTCTCTTAGTAACGTAAAATCTTTTATTACGAACTAAAAATTTCATTCTTATAGGTAATAGAAACACGCCAATAACTAATAAAGTTATAATCCATGAAAAAATATTTTCTTTTAATAAAATTTTTATCTTTTGGATGTAGAAATTACTTTTAGATATTAAGCTTTCAAGCTTATTATAATTCTCAATCTTGTTTGTGATTATCTTGTCTAACTGACTTTTATAAATAGTAAATTCTTCAACAATTTTAATGTTTGGAGTTGTCATTTCTGCAAGTTCAGTTTGGTAATTGTAATCACTTTGAACTTCTATATTTAAAAGTT
>JBEDTP010000093.1:0-4974 GCA_040119075.1 Flavobacterium sp. | reverse complement strand
TATTAAATATTCTTTTATTTTAAAAATGAACTATTATTTAGGTTTTAAGGCTAATAACAATAAAGAATTGAAGAAAACTTTACAGCAAAATATTCAAAATCAATATTTAAAGTTCAATAATGATACAGATGTAGGAAGTATTCATAAAGACTTTTCAGATAAACAGAATAAAAAAGGTTTCTTTAAAAAATAGATTATTTAATATTTTTAGATGACCATCCAAACCCTAATCCCAAAACCTTTTATTATTCGAAGTAATTTCGGGCAGCAGGTCTTTTGGCTTAAACACACCATGAAAGAAGAAGATTTAAAACAAACAACAGTTCATGAAGTATTATTAGCTTTACCACAAGATAATATATTCTTAGCTACTTCATTAATTAAAAATGAATTAGGTTGCAGTTTGCTAGATGCAAAAAAGATTGCCGAGAATATTAAAAAAAGAATTATTTAATAAACAGTATTAAAATTGACCATCCAAACCCTAAAATCCAAAAATCTTTTATTATTCGAAGTTATTTCGGGTAGTAAATCTTTTGGGTTAAATACACCTACTTCAGATACAGATATTAAAGGCGTTTATTATTTGCCTAAAGAACAATTTTATGGGTTAAACTATATACCACAAATTAGTAACGAAACCAATGACGAAGTCTATTATGAGATAGGTCGTTTTGTGGAGTTGCTTTTAAAGAATAACCCTAATATTTTAGAAATACTAGCTACACCAGAAGAGTGTATTTTGTACAAACATCCTTTAATGGAACAATTGCAATTGCCAGATTTTCTTTCCAAATTATGCAAAGACAGTTTTGCAGGCTATGCAATGACGCAAATTAAAAAAGCTAGAGGTTTAAAAAAGAAAATTGTTAACCCAATGGCAAAAGAACACAAAAGTTTATTGGATTTCTGTAGTGTTTTAAAGGGTTATGATTCGGTTTCTTTAGTACAATGGTTAACAGCAAACAACATAGAGCAGGAGCACTGTGGTTTAATAAAAGTACCCAATGCCAAAGGAATTTATGCTTTGTTTTATGATGCAACTACTAGCTTAGGTTATAAAGGAATAATCAAAAGTGACTTGTCTAATGATGTTTCGGTTTCTTCCGTTCCAAAAGAAGAAAAGGAATTGGGTTATTTGTCTTGCAATATAGAAGGCTATTCTAAATACTGCAAAGAATATGCGGAATATTGGGATTGGATCGAAAAGCGCAACGAAGAACGTTACAATACTAATCAGCAACACGGCAAAAATTATGATTCTAAAAACATGATGCATACGATTCGTTTATTGCAATCGGCAGAACAAATTTTATCTACTGGAACTTTAAACATAAAAGTTACCAATCGCGAAGAACTGTTAGCAATAAAAGCTGGTGAAATGGAATATGATGCTTTACTTCAAAAAGCAGACGATTTAATAGAAAGAATAGAATTACTTTATAAAACGTCAACTTTACCTGAAACACCCGATAGTAAGAAAATAACAGCTATTTTAGTGGAAATGCGTGAAGAATTATATAGTTGAATAATTTAATAAAATTGTTTTTAAGTATTGTAATGTTTTTAATAATATTTAATTTATTTTTGAAAAAGTAACTTAATAAAACTTATATGAAAAAATCATTTATTCTATTTTTTGTATTAATCACATCTGTTTTCTATGGACAGGATTTTAAATTATTGGATAATTATAAATTTGATAAAGCTGAATCATATAATATAGCTGAGCCACACGTTATTGAAAGTTCTAATTATTTATTTACTACTCCAGTAGAAGAAAATAATTTAAATCGATTAGTAGCAATACAATTTATTTTAAAATGGATGGAAGGTACTAATTATACATTCAATTTAGATTCAAAAGTAATGGATTTAGTTGGAGAAAATCAAAATTTACTTGGACTTTATATGGCAGGAATGTCTAAAGTTGTTTTAGAAAATAAAAGTTCAAAATTAACTGATGATGAAGTTTATGATAAGGTTTTAGTTATGTTAGTAGATTATTGTAAAAACAAAGAAAATAATTTAAAGCCAACTAAAAATTTAAAGAAAGCAATGAAATAGAAAGATATTATTAATGTTTATTCTATATTTACACTCGAAATGAAAACACAAAAACAACATAATAGTCTAATCCAATATCGCTCAGCGATAGATTTTCCTATGGGAAATAATGGACGTTGTATGTTTTTTTTGTAAAAAAATGAATTGATTTTTAGATAAAATACGAATATAAATACAAAACGTCCTTTGCAAAAAGGGCGTTTTTTTTTGTTTTATAAAGTAAAAATGAAACACTTTGATGACAAAATGTAAAAAAAATGAAAAAATATTTAATGATTAGTAAAAAAAATAGAAAATAAGACTTGAAAGCTAAACAAATGAGAGACAGTCGTTTGCCATTTTCAAAATATCTGTTACTAAACGGACAGGATAATCTATGTCTAAAAATAATTATAACTATTTGATTGTCAGTAAAATAAATAATAAAAATGTTTGGATGTTATATTTTTTTGACATTATCTTTGCCTCAGAAAATTAAGAATACCAATAGCATGAGATAATTGCTATAAAAATTTATAATTATGAAAACAATTACATTACGATATAACAACCAACGCATACTTCAGTCACAGCCTAGTGATTGTATTTACAACCCGAGTTTAAACTTTGGAATAGATAAGGTATATTCATATAAACAGCCGTAAAATAGAACTATTTTACTTAGTAAGTATATGAAGCACCTTTGACGAGGTGCTTTTTTTATGCATAAAATTTGGAGAGTAGGTAACTATTGGTTGGTTACATCCGACTGCTAATCGGTTTACTCAGAAGTAATGAGGGTTCGATTCCCTTGCTCTCCGCAAGATTCAGTAGCTCAATTGGATAGAGCATTTGCCTACGAAGCAAAAGGTTTCAGGTTCGAATCCTGACCGAATCACACGAGTCTTTAGAAAGGACTGGCTTATTGGGGTTACTGGCTAACCTTCCTGACTGTCTCTCGGGAGAAACGGGTTCGATTCCCGTATAAGCCGCAAAACTGGGAAGATAACGATTGGTTGTTTACCTGCTTTGGATGCAGGAGGTTGCAGGTTCAAGTCCTGTTTCCCAGACAAAATGGAAGTACGCCAAAGTTGGAGAGTTGGGGCAGACTGTAAATCTGTTGCTTAAGCTGAGTAGGTTCGAATCCTACTATTTCCACAAAAATTGATTTGTGATGTAATTGGTTAGCATAAGAGACTTTGACTCTCTTTGTTCAGGTTCGAGTCCTGACAAATCAACAATTATAAAGCAGAAATGGCGAAATGGTAAACGCGTCAGATTTAGAATCTGAATTTTGAGAGTTCGAGTCTCTCTTTCTGTACAAAAGTAAATAGTTTAAAAGACATTTTCTAGATACAATTTTGAAAATCAAACTAAGGTTGTATCGAAAAGGTTGAAATAAATTATTAAATGACAAAATAAAAAACATACGCAAAATAGTTGCGTAGTTGGTTTTGAATATTTGTAAAGCGAAATAAAATGAGTTCTTTGAATTTTAAAATTATGAATTTTCTCCTAAGTTAAAATACTAATGTTAAGGAGTAATAATATCAAACAAGTCCTGTTGGGTGTTTCTGTATAGCACTATTGTAGTATTCTTTTCGTTGAAGCGAATGAAGTTTTACTATTCAACTTGATTTGGAGGTTTTGATTGTTTGCCAAAAAACAATCCACCATTCACTCTATGGGTCGTGGGTTCGAATCCCACTCACAGTAATGTGATAGTTCAGTTTGGTTAGAACAATAGAATAGAAGCGTAGGTTCGAATCCTACACACATTTTTGGTATGTGTTTGACAGCGGTTGTCTCTATCAGACTAAAAATCTGCTAGACAGAGGAGCATTACTCTTAAAAATTATGCACCATAAGAAAATTTTTAGTCTTTGTCGGTTTTGCTCGACTTAGTCGTAAAGAAACACTTAGAAAAAAACTTGAAAACTCTTTCGTTTTCATTACCATTTTTTTGCTTTTATACTTGCTTGAAGTTTACTTTTTATAACTTCAAAAAATAGTGTAAAACCATTTAAATGCTTTTGACTACTAACTTTTTTCCGTTTTGGACTTTGGATGAAGTACTGAGAATTTTCTTTTTAAAATAAGTATTAAATAAAGAAATAGAAATAATGATTAAAAGAATTACAATTCAAGCATACCAAGTAGGTTTGGTATTTGAAAACAGAAAATTAGTAAAAGTTTTAGAAGAAGGTAACTTTTGGATTTTCGGGAATAAAGAAGTATTGAAATATGAAATGAAGCAATCATTTATGGCTCCAATAGAGTTAAACATCTTATTGCAAAATGAAACATTAGCGTCTATGTTAGAAGTAATTGAAATTGCGGATAATGAAATTGCTTTATACTTTATAAATGGCATTTTTAAAGAAGTTTTGACAACTGGTAGATATGCTTTTTGGAAAGGTTATAATCAAAATGAATTTACAACTATCGATTTATCGAAAGTAGAAATTACTGAAACTGTTTCTAATACTTTATTAGACAATATAAAATTAAGAAGTTATGTAAGACGTTTTCAGGTGTTAAGTAATGAAAAAGGATTGTTATTTGTAAACGGTAGCTTTATAAAAGAATTGACAGCAGGTACTTATTACTTTTGGAATAATACCACTACAGTTGAAGTAAAGGCAGTTGATTTGAGACAACAACAATTAGAAATTTCAGGTCAAGAATTATTGACGAAAGACAAAGCAGCCTTGCGTATTAACTTCTTTGTAAATTATAAAGTCATTGATGTTGTAAAAGCATTAATTAATAATAAAGAATACGACAAACAATTGTATGTTGTAATGCAGTTGGCTTTAAGATCTTTTGTTGGAGGTTTCACCTTAGATGAATTATTAAGTAAAAAAGAAGCCATTGCAGAAGTTATTTTGGAAGAAACTAAATCTAAAGTGGAAGACTTAGGATTAG
>JBEDTP010000092.1:0-4980 GCA_040119075.1 Flavobacterium sp. | reverse complement strand
GTAAAATAATAAAAAAACCTATTAAGTAATTAATAGGTTTTTTTATTATTTATTATGAAAGCCAATTTTTTTTATCTGCAAATTTTGAATACCAAAGTAAAAACACTGCAAATACTAAAATCATAATTGGCATTATTACTGCTTCTGACCCAAAAAGAGCTACTGAGTCAATAACAAAAAGATTATGATACATCTGTGCTAAAATTCCAATTAATGAAATGATAAATAAAATTCGTGCTATTTTTTTTCTTAAAAGTAACGCTATAGAACCAAATATACCTCCAAAAACAGCTATTGCAAAAACGGCAGTTACCCAAGATGGGGATGAGGTTATCATTTCTAATTGTTCTTCGTTATACATAGCTTTAAAAGCATCGGTCATATATGCTTGTTGAATGTATTGGTTAACGCCCAGAGCGTTCCATACAAGTGCAATAATACTTATAACCCAAAAAGCAGTACTTGGTTTTGTAGTTGTCATATTTTTTTAGATTTTGATTAGTTATAAACTAAAATACAAAAAAATAATTTATTCTTTAGAATTGAATTCCAAACATTACTCCATCACCAACATAGCCATTTTGATAAGCTCTAACATAATCGATTCTTAAAAATCTAAATTTTCCAAAACCAATGTTGTCAAAACCAATACTAAACTCTTGATATGGTTTTGTGTTAGGAACATTTATTTGATGAAAGCTTCCTATTAAATTCCATTGTAACTTATTTAATAAAGGAATTTTATTCATTACAAACCCCTTAAAGTTGTGTTCAACATGTGATTCTATATAAGCATCGTTTGTTGAATGTGTATAATAAGGGAGTAAATTAAAAGCATTTAAATAATTTCCTCTAAAGTTTACGTGAGTTTGATTTCCATTAAAATGCTTGTAGTCTATAAAGGAAATGTCTTCAGCATTAAAGAATTTACCAGCTTTCAATTTAAGTGAAAAATTACCTTTGTTTCCAATAGATTTATCATAGTCTATTCTACCAGTAACAAAATCGTACGTATAATTAGAATTAGTTGCCGAAAATGCTTTTTCATAATTAAAGCTTAAAACAGGATAATTGTCATTTTGTACATTTATTTTTCCATCGGGGCGAGAAATGTATTTTTGACCAAATAAAATTCGAGTTCCAATATTAAACTTCATGATATGATGAGATGTAAAGGGAATGCTCAACTCATTAGTAGGTTCTAATGGATTGTTTGAACTGTAAACATTATCAGATTTTATAAATGTATAATCGGTATTATTAAATAAAGCGTGGCGTTTTTCATATTCTAAACTAGAATTCATGAAAATTCCATTCGTAACTTCCATTCCAAAATTTGCCTTTGCAAATTCTTTATTGTACAATTTCATAAAATTGTTTTTAAACAGTAGCGTGCTTAAAGAATTTATAAAAGGAGAAATAGGTTCACTATTGTTTATTTGAGCTACTGCGCTTCCACCCGTTAAAGATATATTTGCATAATTTTTGTTGTTAAATCGATGATAAAAACGAGCATTTGCTCTGAGTCTATCTTCTGCAACCCCATAATTAAATGTCGATGAAATAGTTGTAAATTTTCCATTTTCTTCATTCCATTTTCTAAAAGAAAACCCACTGTCTAAATTCCAACCTTGAATTGTGTTAAAATTTAACGATGAAAAATTTAAAAGACCTTGGTAATTAAAAGTCCATTTATTGTATGTGTTTTTATAAGTGTAACCAGTAATAATTTTGGTTAATTTAAATTTATTGGTTTTACTATCTATAGAATCTAAATAGGTTTGAGATTTTCTAACAACTTGAATACTATCTTTTTTAAAATAGCTAGAGCTTTCTTCTTCAGTTAAAGGAACTGGTCTAAAGGTATTCCAATAGGAATCTTCTTTTTTATTCGCATTTTCTGCAAACGAAACAATTTCATTCCCAAAAGTTTTTTTCTCAAAAGTATCTTTGAAATTGTAATTACTAAAAACATACGTAAACTTACCGGTGAATTTCATTCCAAATATCCCTGCATCAAAATCTAATGATTGAATGTTTTTAACCCACATTTGTTTATCATTATTGTAGCTGAAATTTTGAATTAATTTCATTGTTTCTAAAATAGGTTGTTGCATCCTGTAACCTTTTAGATCTAAATCTACGCCATAAATTGCCCACGAATCTTCTACTATATAAATGTGACCTTCAAAAACAGGTTCCTTATCTCGTTTAACAGAAACTGCAATTTTGTTGATTAACTGGTTTTTATCATCGTAAAAGGTTCCGTCTAATTTGTATTTATAGTAGTTAAAAGCGTTATCAGCAATTGGAGAAATCATTTTAATACCAAAGTCTACATAATTATCGTAAAAATCATAATTAGTATTTAAAGCGGTATTGAAACTAAAACCGTTATCGTCTCCAGCTACTTTAGATGCAATAATTTCTTCTTTTAAATTATCAGGTTTTTCAAACTTTATTTTTGAAACCGTTTCCGATAAATAAATAACTCCACTTCTTGTAGAATCTAAACTACCATCGAGATCGCCAATGTCTACACCCATAAATTTTTTTGGAATATCTTTTGCTCTAAAAATTCCTCTCGAATAAAAATCTGCTTCAAACTTATCTGTTTTATCGCTATTTATTTTTTTTGCTTTAATAGCTTTTCTTATTAACTCATCTGCTGGGTTAATTCCGTTGGTTACTACAACTTCATTTAGTGTAAAGTTTTCTTCTTCTAATTTAACATCTAAAGTGTATGGAAATGAATTAACCTCTATATGTTGTTTTTGGGTTTTATAACCTAGATATTGAAACAAAATGTTTACTTTATTACTCGTTGTGAAATTCAATTCATATTTACCAATTTCATTTGTTGTTGTACCTATATAAGTATGTTCAATATATATGTTTACAAATGGTAATGGATTTCCTTCTAAATCGGTAACAGTCCCTTTTATTTGACCAAAAAGAGTAATAGATAATGAACTAATTAATAAAGCGTAAAAATATTTCATTTGATATTATTGATTCGTTGTATTTAATGGACGATTGAATGTAAAAATAGTTACATTACAAAAAAGCTTCAATGGCTAAGTCATAACTTTTTAAACCAAAACCAATTATAATTCCTTTTGTATTAGGTGAAATATAAGATTGGTGTCTATAAGTTTCCCTAGAATAAGTGTTAGAGATATGTACTTCAATAACAGGAGTTGTAATTGCTTTTACAGCATCAGCTATCCCTATAGAGGTATGTGTATATGCACCAGCATTTAAAATGATACCATCATAATCAAAGCCTACTTCTTGTATTTTAGTAATTATTTCTCCTTCTATATTGCTTTGGTAATAACATAAATTTATTTCAGTATATTTTTGAGTTAATACTTTTATGTATTCTTCAAACGATGTGTTACCGTAGACTTCAGGTTCTCGTTTGCCTAATAAATTTAGATTAGGACCATTAATGATGATTATTTTCATTCAAATTGCTTTTGTGTAAAAATAAAAAAAAACCACTCGTTTAAGAATGGTTTTTGTAAAAGTTTAAGAAAATTAAAACATTAACCCAACAGAGACTTGAACAACACTATTTTTAGCATCGGCATTTTTTGAAATTTCTGTAAGTCCAAGGGAGTACCTTGCTTGAGCAAATAGTGATTTTGTGATTTTTAAGCTTAAGCCAGCGTTAGCACTAAAATCAAAAGTGTTGTAGTCGTTTAAATTGAATTCGTCTTTTTTATTTAATAGAAAAGAGGCTTGAGGGCCTACATCTAATGAAAATGAATCCGTCAAATAAATTTTGAGCATTATGGGTAATGAAATGTAGCCCAATTCATTTTTATACTCATCAACTACATTTTCATATGAAGCGCCCTGAGTAGAATATATTAACTCCGGTTGTATTGAAAAAGATTTAACCAGACTGATTTCAGTTACAATTCCGGCGTGATAGTTAGTAATTGCATCTGTTTGGATATCTGAGCCTGTAAAATTTGCATAGTTTAAACCTGCTTTTACACCAAATTTAAAAGTTTGTGCGCTTGAATAAGTACTACTTGAACAAAATACTATAAACGTAATTAAAAATCGTATCATAATTATTATTTTAAGTTAGAAACGTATTTTAGTTCATTTTTAGTATAAAATCGATAAAAAGCATTTTTTGCCGATTTGTGGAAAATATTGATAATCAGATAGTTTTTAACAATTGTTAATAACTTTAGTTAATAAAACTTCTGTTCTGTGTAGTAAAATAAGGTTTTTTTAAAGTGTCTAACTCTTTAAAAGTCAGTGTTTAATGGCTTTTTTGTTGATAAAAATATTGATAAAATGCTTTTTTTTATGTTTTGATTAAAAAAAATAATATAAATTTGTCCCATAACTTTAAAATTAAACTAAACATGAAAAAAGTTTTATTATCTGCAGTAGCATTATTAACTATAGGTTTTGCTAACGCACAAGAAGAAGCAGCTGCTACAACTGGTGGTTTTGCTAAAGGAGATATGTTTTTATCTGGAGCATTCTCAATTGGATCTGACAAAACAGGAGACGTTAAGTCTACAGGTTTCGAAATTGAGCCTAAATTTGGTTTTTTCGTAACTGAAAACATTGCTGTAGGAGCTAAATTAGGTTATACATCTTACAAAGCAGAAAATGCAAGTGTTGACACTGCTGATATGGCTGGTTTAACAGCTGGTGCTTTTGGACGTTACTACATGACTCCAGCTTCTCAATTTTCATTATTCGGAGAATTCGGATTTGATTATACTTCATGGGAAGATAAATTAGCAGACGCAAAAACTAATGAAATTGGAGTTGGATTAGGATTAGGTTTAAGCTATTTCGTATCTCCAAACTTCGCTCTCGAAGCTTCATGGGCTGGATTAGGTTACACTACTAATGATAATGGTGGAAACGGTGCTGAAAAAACTAATTCTTTTGGTTTAGGTGCTGACTTAAGATCTATTAGCTTTGGATTAGTTTACAAAT
>JBEDTP010000091.1:0-5088 GCA_040119075.1 Flavobacterium sp. | reverse complement strand
TGAGTGATTTTTTCTGTTGGAATATAGCTTCCAGTACCTGTGATTTTGATATTCATTTTAAAAGTATTTAAAAGCTAATGTAAGGAATAATTTCTGCAATATAGGTGTAATATTATATATGCATGCATATAAATTTAAAATAAAATGATTTTTATTTCAAAATTTAGTTTTTTATAATTTTATCTTTAAAACTGTTGCCATACTCAAAGCTTGAGTTTTCATTTGCTCTGCATGTTGACCTTCAAAGTTGTCGTCAATTGTTTGATTGAAATAATTCAACCAAATATCATAATGTTCTTTTTTTAAAGCTGACTTTTCATGAACATCTTTATGTATTTGAAACATATTGTTAGAATATCCACCTTTTAAAAATAATGATTGTTCCCAAAAAGTAGCAAGTGTTTCAAAATGCACTTCAAGATGCTGATCAACATCAGTTACTTTGGTAAAGAAAAAATTAATGTTTTCATCTACTAAAAGTTTGTCATAAAACGATCGCATAATCAAAAGAATGTCCTCTCTTGTTTCAATATCTTTCATAATTTAGTCTTAAGGTCATAAAGTCAAAAGTCGAATGTTAAAGTTTTTAGACTTTACAACATTCGACTTTACAAGCTTTATAATTAGTCGTTTTTACATGTAAGCTTCAATAGGAGCGCAGCTACAAACTAAATTTCTATCTCCAAAAGTATCATCTACACGACGAACACTTGGCCAAAATTTATTTTCAGCAACATATTCTAATGGGTAAGCTGCATTTTCTCTTGTATATGGAAATTCCCAAGTATTAGCTGTTAACATTGCTAAAGTATGAGGAGAGTTTTTTAATACATTGTTAGAATCTTCAGCAGTAGCTCCTTCAATTTCTTTACGAATTGAAATCATTGCATCACAAAATCTATCTAGTTCAGCAACATCTTCACTTTCTGTTGGTTCAACCATTAAAGTTCCTGCAACAGGAAAAGAAACTGTTGGCGCATGAAATCCGTAGTCCATTAATCGTTTTGCAATATCAGTAACTTCAATTCCTTTTGCTTTAAACGAACGACAATCTAAAATCATCTCATGTGCTGCTCTACCACATTCTCCTGTGTATAAAATTGGATAATGTTCTTCTAAACGCGCTTTCATGTAATTTGCGTTTAAAATAGCATGTTGTGTAGCGCTTTTTAGTCCTTCAGCACCAAGCATTGTAATGTATCCGTAAGAAATTAAACAAACTAATGCAGAACCATAAGGTGCTCCAGAAATAGCTGTAATTGCTTGGTCTCCTCCAACTTTAATAATTGGGTTTGATGGTAAGAATGGAACAAGTTTGTCGTTTACACAAATTGGTCCAACACCTGGTCCTCCACCACCGTGAGGAATAGCGAAAGTTTTATGCAAGTTTAAGTGACAAACATCTGCACCAATTGTTGCTGGATTTGTTAACCCAACTTGCGCATTCATGTTAGCGCCGTCCATATATACTAATCCACCATTATCGTGAATTAATTGTGTAATTTCAATAATTGCACTTTCGTAAACTCCGTGTGTAGATGGATAAGTTACCATTAAACAAGATAAATTAGCAGCGTGTTCAATTGCTTTTGCTCTTAAATCTTCTACGTCAATGTTTCCGTTTTCAGTAGTTTTAGTAACAATAATTTTCATTCCCGCCATAGCTGCAGATGCTGGATTAGTTCCGTGAGCCGAAGCAGGAATTAAACATACATCTCTGTTGAAATCGCCACGAGAATGGTGGTAAGCACGAATAGCCATTAAACCAGCATATTCACCTTGCGCACCAGAATTAGGTTGTAAAGTAGTTCCTTGGAAACCTGTTACAACATTTAATTGTTCTTCTAATTTTTTAAGTACAATTTGATAACCTTCCGCTTGATCAATAGGAGCAAAAGGGTGAATGCTGTTCCAGTTTGCCATAGATAATGGTAACATTTCAGCAGCTGCATTTAATTTCATGGTACAAGAACCTAGAGAAATCATGGAATGATTTAACGATAAATCTTTGCGCTCTAATTTTTTAATATAACGCATCAACTGACTTTCAGAATGATGGTTGTTAAATACTTCGTGTTGTAAGAAAGATGATTTTCTTTCTAAAGAAGCATTGAAATTATTTTCGATAAGTAATTCGGTAACTTTTATAGTTTCTTTACCTGTAGCCTCTGCAAAAATTGCAATAACTTGATTGATGTCTTTTATAGAAGTGGTTTCATTGAAAGAAATTGAAATAGTTTCAGCATCAATATAATAGAAATTCACTTCGTTTTTCTCAGCAATTACTCTTACTTTTTCTGCATTTGCTTTTACAGCAATTGTATCAAAGAAAGAAGTATTTGTTTGGTAAATACCTAATTTATTTAAAGCTTCTGATGTTGTAACTGCAGTTGCATGTACTTTAGATGCAATATAATTTAACCCTTTAGGTCCGTGATAAACTGCGTACATTCCGGCCATAACGGCTAATAAAACTTGAGCAGTACAAATGTTTGAAGTTGCTTTTTCACGTTTAATATGTTGTTCACGTGTTTGCAATGCCATACGTAAAGCACGGTTTCCATTAGCGTCTTGAGAAACACCAATGATTCTTCCTGGCATACTACGTTTGTACTCATCTTTAGTTGCAAAGAATGCAGCGTGAGGTCCACCATAGCCCATTGGAATACCAAAACGTTGCGTAGTGCCTACTACAACATCAGCACCCATTTCTCCAGGAGGAGTTAATTTTACTAATGATAATATGTCAGCAGCAACTCCTACTTTAATGTCATTTGCATTTGCTTTAGCAATAAAATCAGTATAATCATTTACTTGCCCGTATTTTCCAGGATATTGCAAAATTGCACCGAAAAATTCAGATGAAAAATCAAAAGTTTCATGGTTGCCTACAACTAATTCTACACCAATAGGAGTTGAACGTGTTTGTAATAATGATAATGTTTGCGGTAAAATTTCTTCTGAGACAAAGAATTTACAAACATTGTTTTTCTTTTGCTCTCTTGTTCTTACATCAAATAATAAAGCCATTGCTTCAGCAGCTGCAGTACTTTCATCTAATAATGATGCGTTTGCAATTTCCATTCCTGTTAACTCAATAACTGTAGTTTGAAAATTTAAAATTGCTTCTAAACGACCTTGTGCAATTTCTGCTTGATAAGGTGTGTAAGCTGTATACCAACCTGGGTTTTCAAAAATATTTCTTTGAATTACAGCAGGGACAATTGTTGGGTGATATCCTAAACCAATGTATGATTTGAATACTTTATTTCTTTTACCTAATTCTTGAATATGGTTTAAATATTCATACTCCGTCATTGCAGGTTCTAAATCTAACTCTTTTTTTAAACGAATTCCATCAGGAAAAGTTTCATAAAGCAATTGGTCCATGTCATTAACACCAATTGTTTTAAACATGTGTTGTAAATCAGAATCTCTTGGTCCAATGTGTCTTAAAGCGAATGCATCTGTTCTCATATACTTTTAAAATGTATGAATTTGTGTGTTGTTATTGGGTGCAAAAGTAATTATTAATCTTGTAATAATTTTAATTTAAAAAGCTATTTTTTGTGATTTTATAAACTAAATGGCTTTCTTATTAACACATTGCTTATTTTTGTTTCATGCGAATTTTTAAATACATTCTTGACTTTTATATTGAAAGTAGCTTGCACGTTGCTTTTGCGGTTTATGCACTAATTCGTGTAACTTTTTTTAAGTTAAACATTCCTTATGATGAACCGGTTGCCTATTTTGGTTTTTATGGAACAATTGTAGGTTATAATTTTATAAAGTATGATGAACTTGCCAGAATTAAAAAAGTAGAGTTAACATCTAAGTTTAAATTGATTATAGTTTTAAGTTTTTTAGCCGGATTAGCTGCTTTTTATTGTTTTTTGGAATTGCAAATCAATACAAAAATTATAGGCATTTTATCTTTTTTTATTACAGCTTTATACACATTGCCATTTTTCCCGAAGAAGAAAAACATGAGAAATTGGAGCGGTGTTAAGATTTATTTAGTTGCTATTGCTTGGGTTGCGGTTACAGTTGTTTTACCGGTTTTAAATTCAGATTACGGATTTGATTTAATTGTGATTTTTAAATGTTTGCAACGATTTATTTTGGTTTTTGTTTTGATGTTAATATTCGAAATTATTGATTTACAATTTGACGAAGCTTCGTTAAAAACCATACCGCAAAAAATAGGAATTAAAAACACAAAAAACTTGATTTATTTATTGTCTATTTTGTTTTTACTTTTCGAATATTTCAAACCTAATATTACTTTAGAACAGTTTGGCGTAACTTTTTTAGTTGCTGCTATTTTAGCTGTTTTTACTTTTTATTCAAATTCAAAAAGAAATCATTATTATACTTCCTTTTGGGTAGAAAGTGTGCCAATGTTTTGGTTGATTTTATTATTAATTTTCAGATAAATTTTTCAAAGCATTATTTCTAAACAAAATAAATTGAGTCAAGTGTTTTTTTAAAAGTAAATAGTCAAATATTTTTCCAACTATTCCATATGGCGTTTCATAATGAAGTATATCTGTCATTTTTGTAGTACCATTTTCTAATGTTTCAAAAATATGTTCATGTTTGAAACTTTTAAAATGTCCTTTCAATTGTTCGTCAACAAAATAAGTTGGAAATGCCATTTCAGAAATAATACTTTGATGTTGAATATATATCCCAAAATGCTTTCCTTTCCAAGTTGCAGTTTCGTTTTTTTCTATTAATCCAGAAGTTCTTCCGAGAATTGCTTTTTCATTAGTTTGACTTGCCGATTGTTGATGGAAATCGATATTTCTGCAATTATCAAAAACAATTTTGATTGGTGCTTTTATAATTGTGCATTCTTTTATAATTGTCATCTTGTTAAGTTTTGAAGTGTTTTGTCTAAAGTGTCAAATTCAAATTTAAAATCTTTTTGTAGTAATCGTTCTGGAATTACATTTCTACTTTTCATTACTAATTCAGGTTCAGTGCCAATAATTCGTGCACCTAATTTTAAAAGAAGTAACGGTGTTGGTAAACCAATTGGTATTCCAATAGTTTTTCTTAATTGTTTCATGAAATTTTTAT
>JBEDTP010000090.1:0-5101 GCA_040119075.1 Flavobacterium sp. | reverse complement strand
GTTAAAACCTATTTCATCAACCACAAAATCTTGTGCAAAAATCGTAGAAGTCGTGTTTTCCATTCCGGCATAAAGAAAATCACGAACCGGAACTTGACGGTAAATTCCCCAAGGATACTTCACTCCTATTTCTTTTTCTAAAAAATCAAACATTTGTTTAGAGTAGCGATACGTTGGTTCAAATTTATCAGCATCCTTTCGATCTAAATAATATTCTAATTGTGTACCAGACTTTGTAACTTCTGTTTGCTTTACAAATTTACCAATTGCCAACATTACTAAATAAGAAGGCATTGGTTTTTGCATTTGATAATTCCATGTAACCCAATCTTCTTTGGAAACATTTTTTTTCCCCATTAAGATTCCATTAGAAAGAACCATAAAATCATGTGAAAAATCAACTGAGACATTAAAAATTACTTTCTCATTTACATCATCAAAACTAGGCAACCAATGACTCGTGTATTTTCCTTGTCCTTGTGTCCAAATTTGTAAATCATCACCTTCACCAATAAAATAAAGCGTTTGTTTTGGTTGAGCAGAATAATTAAAAGTTAGCGTATTTGTTCCAATACTAAAACCTTCAAACAAATCTAAAGTTGAAGCTGATTTTTTGAAATTAACTGATTTTCCGTTGATAGTAACGTTATCAAAACTCATGTTTTTAGCATCAATTTTAATAGTATCAATTTTACTTAAAATATTAAACTCATATTCAATTTTTCCTGAAATATTTTTCTCAAACTGATTAGGTTTTAAAAAAGCATTGCAAGAAATAAAATCAACACTTTTATATTGTTGAGCAAAAGCAGAAATTCCAACTAATAAAAAAACAATTAAACCTTTCATCTTGTTACCATATAATTATACATTGCGAATATAATCTATTTTAATTTTTAATTGAATTACTTAACATTTTTGTAAGTTTACTTCTTCGTAATTAAACTTATCTAATGAAGCCAAAAGCACTTTTTAACTGGAGCAGCGGAAAAGACTCTACTTTAACACTTTATAAAATAATCAAAGAAGATAAATTTGAAATTGTTACCCTTTTAACAAGTGTAAGTCAGCAATTTCAGCGCATTTCTATGCATGGAGTAAGAGTAGAACTTTTAGACCAACAAGCCAAAAGCCTTAATTTACCATTGGTAAAAATGGAAATCCCAGAAATGCCAACGATGGAAGATTATGAAAAAGTAATGAACAATACTTTGAATTCTTTAAAGGATAAAGGGATTACACATTCAATTTTTGGAGATATTTTCTTAGAAGATTTACGTGTATACAGAGAAAACAAATTAAAAGAAATAGGCTTTGAAGGTGTTTTTCCGCTTTGGAAAATAGATACAACTAAACTGATTAACGAGTTTATCGATTTAGGCTTCAAAACCATTGTAACTTGTGTAAACGAGCAATATTTAGACAAAAGTTTTGTTGGTAGAATTATTGACAAACAATTTATCAATGATTTACCTGAAAATGTTGATGTTTGTGGCGAAAATGGAGAATTTCATACTTTTACTTTTGATGGACCAATTTTCAACAAGCCTATTTCATTTGAAATTGGAGAAATAGTGCATAGAAAGTATGAAAAACCAAAAGGAACAACTACTTCCAATACTGCATGTGATACAGATGAAAACGCTTCTGAATATGGTTTTTGGTATGTAGATTTAATTCCGAAAACTAAATAATAGCATTTTCAAAGCTTAGAATTTAAAACTATCTTCGCTTATCATTTTTTTTGCAACACAGATTTAAGAAATTTTAAAAATTTATATAATTTCTTAAATCTGTGTTCCAAAATTGATATTGATTTTTGAACTTGTAATTTATTTTTGAACTTGAATTTACTCGAAACTCCAATAGAATACTTAAAAGGCGTTGGTCCACAACGTGGTGACTTATTGCGCAAAGAATTAGGTATTCATAAATATGGAGATTTAATTTATTTATTCCCAAATCGTTATATCGATAGAACACATTATTTCAAAATTAATCAATTACAAAACACCAGTTCAGAAGTTCAAATTATTGGTAAAATAATTAATATTAAAACGGTTGAACAAAAACGCGGCAAACGATTAGTTGCAACATTTGTAGATGATACTGGACAAATGGAGTTGGTTTGGTTTCAAGGCCATAAATGGATTCGTGAAGGTTTAAAAATTAATGAAGTGTATGTGATTTTTGGAAAAGTATCCCAATTTGGAAGTGCTTTCAACATGGCGCATCCAGAAATGGAACTTTTAGCAGAGCATAAAACAAGTCTACGTTCGGCAATGCAACCGGTTTATCCTAGTACCGAAAAACTAAATAACAAAGGAATTACTAGTAGAGCGATCAACAAATTAATGCAGCAATTATTTATTGAAACACAAAATTTATTTACTGAAAATTTACCTTTATATTTAATTGAAGAATTAAAGCTAATTCCTAAAAATACAGCTTTATTTAATATTCATTTTCCAAAAAATCAAGATTTACTAAACAAAGCTCAATTCCGATTAAAGTTTGAAGAATTATTCTTTATTCAATTGCAATTAATTACCAAAAATCTAATTCGAAAACACAAAATTAAAGGACATCAGTTTGAAATTGTTGGTGAAAATTTTAATGATTTTTATAAAAACCACTTGCCGTTTGAATTGACAAACGCTCAAAAAAGAGTAATTAAAGAAATTAGAAACGACATGGGAAGTAATGCCCAAATGAATCGTTTATTACAAGGAGATGTTGGTTCAGGGAAAACAATTGTAGCCTTAATGAGCATGTTAATTGCAAAAGATAATGGTTATCAAAGTTGCTTAATGGCTCCCACTGAAATTCTTGCAAATCAACATTTTATCGGTTTAATCGAATTAGCTAAAGACCTAGATATCAACATACAAATACTTACAGGTTCAAGTAAAACGAAAGAACGAAGACTTATTCATGAGGCTTTAGAAGACGGAACTTTAGATATTCTTATTGGAACACATGCTTTGTTAGAAGACAAAGTCGTATTTCAAAATTTAGGCTTAGCAATAATTGATGAACAACATCGTTTTGGTGTAGAACAAAGAAGTAAATTGTGGAAAAAAAATACAGTTCCGCCACACATTTTAGTAATGACAGCAACTCCAATTCCACGAACTTTAGCCATGAGTTTATATGGTGATTTGGATATTTCTGTAATTGATGAATTGCCCCCAGGAAGAAAACCTATTGAAACCGTTCATCGTTATGACAACAACCGATTAAAAGTTTGGAAATTCATAAAAGATGAAATTAAAAAAGGGCGCCAAATTTATATTGTTTATCCGTTAATTCAGGAATCGGAGAAAATGGATTATAAAGATTTAATGGATGGTTATGAGAGTATTTCACGTGACTTTCCTTTACCAGAATATTCTATTTCTATTTTACACGGACAAATGAAACCCTCAGATAAAGACGAAGAAATGCGTCGTTTTGCAGCTGGAAAAACCAATATTATGGTGGCTACAACCGTTATTGAAGTTGGAGTTAACGTTCCAAATGCGTCGGTAATGATTATTGAAAGTGCCGAACGTTTTGGTTTGTCGCAATTGCATCAATTAAGAGGAAGAGTTGGTCGTGGTGCCGAACAGAGTTATTGTATATTAATGACGAGTCATAAATTAAGTGAAGACAGTAAAATAAGAATGGAAACTATGGTTCGTACAAACGATGGTTTTGAAATTGCTGAAGTCGATTTAAAATTGCGTGGGCCTGGAGATCTTATGGGGAAACAGCAAAGTGGCGTTCTTAATCTTCAAATTGCTGATATAGTAAGAGATAAAGATATACTTCAATTAGCAAGACATGAAGCTGTAAAATTATTAAAAACGGATGCTCCAATGGAAAAACCAGAACATGCATCTCTTAGGAAAGCTTTTATAGAGCTGAGCAAGAAAAAAAATATTTGGAATTATATAAGTTAAGTAACTAGGTATTGGATAAACGGTGATAGAAAAATCACAACATAAACCCAACACCAATTACCAAAAACCCTTAACCTTAAAAGAAATGGTACAATACAACCCAAAAGACTGGATTACTTTTATTTTTAGATTTCATAAAGCAGATACTTTTAGACAATTGATTCCTATGATGATTACTATAGGACTATATGCTTATGGTGTTGCTTATTTAGAAATTGAATATTGGAAACTTTCTGAAGACAGTCATGTTAAAAACATAACCATTATGCACGGAATGCTAGGTTTTGTAATTTCATTATTATTGGTTTTTAGAACAAATACGGCTTATGATCGTTGGTGGGAAGGTAGAAAGCATTGGGGAGCATTAGTTAATAATAGTAGAAATTTAGCCATAAAACTTTCTGTAATATTAAAAGATGAGAACGATAAGAATTATTTTAGAAAAGTAATTCCGGGATATGCTTCTATTCTGCAAAAACATTTGTCTAATGAAGAAACAGCAAAAATGCTTTTTGAAGATTTAAATTTAGATATAGACCATCAAAAACACAGACCCAATCAAATTGCAAAAATGTTATTTCAAAAAATACATGATTTGCATATAAGCGGTAAAATTTCAGGAGACCAATTGATAATTTTAAATAATGAGGTACAATCGTTTACTGATATTTGTGGTGCTTGTGAGCGAATTAAAAACACACCTATTCCCTATTCTTACAGCTCATTCATTAAGAAATTTATATTCTTTTATGTTATGACATTGCCTTTTGGCTATGTGTTTAGCTTAGGATATTATGTTATTCCAGTTGTCGTTTTTATATTTTATGTCTTAGCAAGTTTAGAGTTAATCGCTGAAGAAATTGAAGATCCATTTGGAAATGATGCTAACGATTTACCAACTGAAAAATTAGCGAGTAACATTAAAAAACATGTTGAAGAAATTATATAGTTAAATGCTTATAAACTTTGGTGGTTTTAAACTTTTAAACTTTTAAACTTTAAACTATATTTGCATCCTTAAAATTCGAATAAAAATGCGTATTTCATATAATTGGCTTAAACAGTTTATCAAAACAGATTGGAAATCAGAAGAGACGGAAATTTTATTAACCGACTTAGGATTAGAAGTAGAAGGAATTGATAAATATGAAAGTTTA
>JBEDTP010000089.1:0-5112 GCA_040119075.1 Flavobacterium sp. | reverse complement strand
TTTAAACTAAAAACAAATGCCATAGCCCCGATTAAAGCGGCATCCTTTTTATCTTTTTTCTCAAAAAAAAATAAAAAGATACAGCGGAAAGCGGGATAAAGCTTCAAGAAAAATAAAAACACCTATATATAATGTATATAAAAAAATGTACCTACATATATATTGTATGTAATTAGTCAATAATGTATCTTTGCACTTCATTAAAAAATAAAAAATGATAAAGATTACTTTACCGGATGGTTCGGTTAAGGAGTTTGCACAAGGTACGACTCCAATGGATGTTGCTTTAAGTATAAGCGAAGGGTTAGCTAGAAATGTAATTTCGGCTTCTTTTAATGGTACAACAGTTGAAACAACAACAGCCTTAACCACCGATGGTTCTCTAATTTTATACACTTGGAATAACGACGAAGGAAAAAAGGCTTTTTGGCATTCTACTTCTCACGTTATGGCACAAGTAATTGAAGAGTTATATCCTGGTTGCAAATTAACTATTGGACCTGCTATTGATAATGGTTTTTATTATGATGTTGATTTTGGTGATGAAAAACTAACTGACGCCGATTTTAAAAGAGTTGAAGATAGAGTTTTAGAGATTTCTAGAGAAAAGCATGAATTTAAAATGCGTTCTGCAACAAAAGCAGAAGCTTTAGAGTTATATAAGGATAATGAATTTAAAACAGAATTAATCACAAATTTAGAAGACGGAACAATTACTTTTTGCGACCACTCTACTTTTACTGATTTATGCCGTGGTGGACATATTCCTAACACAGGAATAATTAAAGCCATGAAAATTTTATCTGTTGCTGGTGCTTACTGGAGAGGGAATGAAAAAAACAAACAGTTGACTCGTGTTTATGGAATTTCGTTTCCAAAACAAAAAGATTTAACTGAATATCTTCATTTACTTGAAGAAGCGAAAAAGCGTGACCATAGAAAACTGGGTAAAGAATTGGATTTATTCCATTTTTCACAGCGAGTTGGACAAGGACTGCCTTTATGGCTACCAAAAGGAGCTGCTTTACGCGATAGACTTGAACAATTTTTAAAGAAAGCACAAAAGAAAGCTGGTTACGAACAAGTTGTTTCTCCACATATTGGGCAAAAGGAATTGTATGTAACTTCAGGCCATTATGCAAAATATGGAGCAGATAGTTTTCAACCAATTAATACTCCTGCGGAAGGAGAAGAGTTTTTATTAAAACCTATGAATTGCCCTCACCACTGTGAGATTTACAATGCAAGGCCTTGGTCGTATAAAGATTTACCGAAAAGATACGCTGAATTTGGAACGGTATATAGATACGAACAAAGTGGAGAATTACATGGTTTAACTCGTGTAAGAGGATTTACTCAAGATGATGCGCATATTTTTTGTACACCAGATCAATTAGATCAAGAATTTAAAAATGTAATTGATTTAGTATTATATGTATTTGGCTCGTTAGGGTTTGAAAACTTCACTGCACAAGTTTCTGTTAGAGATTTAGACAATCCTTCTAAATATATAGGTAGCGTTGAAAATTGGGAAAAAGCAGAACAAGCAATTATTAACGCTGCAAAAGATAAAGGTCTAAATTATGTAATAGAAAGTGGTGAAGCCGCTTTTTACGGCCCTAAGTTAGACTTCATGGTAAAAGATGCTTTAGGAAGAAGTTGGCAACTTGGAACAATTCAGGTTGATTACAACTTACCAGAGCGTTTTGAATTAAGTTACAAAGGAAGTGACAATGAATTGCATCGTCCAGTTATGATTCACAGAGCACCTTTTGGATCAATGGAACGTTTTATTGCAATTTTACTTGAACACACCGCAGGAAATTTCCCACTTTGGCTAATGCCTGAACAAGCGATAATCCTTACTTTAAGCGATAAATATGAAAATTATGCGAAAAAAGTTTTAGATTTGCTAGAAAATCACGAAATTCGCGCCCAATTGGACAACAGAAGTGAAACTATTGGTAAAAAGATTAGAGACGCTGAAGTTCAAAAGTTTCCATATATGATTATTGTAGGTGAAGAAGAAGAGAAAAACGAGACAATATCTGTAAGAAAACATGGTGATGATGGAAAATCTAACCAAACAATTACAATTGAAGCATTTGCTACATTAGTAGATGAAGAGATAAAGAAGACATTAAAATCATTCTAAGTTTAACTAAAAAATAAAAGTCATAGCAATTAGAAACAACAGAGGGTATAAACCTCGCGAAGAGAAAAAAGCAGCGCACAGAATTAATAATTTAATTCGTGTTCCTGAAGTACGTTTAGTAGGTGAAAATATTGAACCTGGAATTTTTAAAATTCAGGATGCATTACGTTTAGCTGCAGAGCAAGAAGTAGATTTAGTTGAAATCTCTCCAAATGCGGAACCACCCGTTTGTAAATTAATGGACTACGGAAAATTTCTTTACGAACAAAAGAAACGTGAAAAAATGCTTAAAGCAAAATCTTCACAAGTTGTAATTAAAGAGATTCGTTTTGGACCTCAAACTGATGAGCATGATTATGAATTTAAGAAAAAGAATGCAATTAAGTTTTTACAAGATGGTGCAAAACTAAAAGCATTTGTATTTTTTAAAGGACGTTCTATTATTTATAAAGAGCAAGGTCAAATTTTATTATTACGTTTGGCAACTGAACTTGAAGAATACGGTAAAGTTGAACAAATGCCAGTATTAGAAGGGAAACGTATGATTATGTACTTAGCTTCTAAGAAGAAAGCAAAATAAAAATGCTTCGGCATAAAAAACATATTGAGTTTACATTGTAAACTCGTAAAGACAGTAAGTAAGATAATTCAAATACAGGAAGAAAATGCCTAAAATGAAAACAAAGTCTAGTGCTAAGAAACGATTCAAAGTTACTGGTTCTGGAAAGATCAAAAGAAAACACGCTTTTAAAAGTCATATTTTGACAAAAAAATCTAAAAAGCGTAAGTTAGCTTTAACTCACTCTGCTTTAGTACACAAAACAGATGAGAAAAGCATTAAACAACAATTAAGATTAATCTAATTAGTTGTTTGGTTAAAATCAATTTATAACCCTGGAGTGGGCTTAATTAAGTTTCTAGAATCATTTAGAACGCCTTACTACAAAAAAACATTAAAGTTATGCCAAGAGCAACAAATTCAGTAGCTACAAGAGCTAGAAGAAAAAGAGTATTAAAACAAGCCAAAGGTTTCTTTGGTAGACGTAAAAACGTTTGGACAGTAGCGAAAAACGCGGTAGAAAAAGCAATGACTTATGCATACCGTGATAGAAAGCAAAAAAAGAGAAACTTCCGTGCTTTATGGATTATGCGTATTAACGCAGGTGCAAGAATGCATGGAATGAGTTATTCTCAATTCATGGGAAAAATCAAAGCTAACAACATCGAATTGAACCGTAAAGTTCTTGCAGATTTAGCTATGAATCACTCAGAAGCTTTCGCAGCTATCGTTAACAAAATTAAATAAACGTTTTATAAACAATATTATCTTACTTATATAATGAATCCCAATCGTAAGGTTGGGATTTTTTATTTATAATATGTTAAAGCAAGTAATTTAGATGTAACTTTGCATTCTACTTTAAAGAAATATTATTTTGAGCACTGAAACAAACAAACCTACAATAGAAAAGAAAAGTCTACATCCAAGAAACAAACACCTTTTTGGATATGATTTTGCTGCTTTAATTAAAACCGAACCTTTTTTAGAAAAATTTGTTTCAAAAAATAAATTTGGCAATGAAAGCATTGATTTTTCAAATCCTTTGGCAGTAAAAACACTTAATAAAAGTTTGTTACTGCATCATTACGATATTGTTTATTGGGATATCCCTAAAACAAATCTTTGTCCGCCTATTCCCGGTAGAGCAGATTACATACATTATATAGCTGATTTATTAAGTCTTTCTAATAAGAATTTAATTCCAATGGGCGAAGACGTAAGAGGATTAGATATTGGTGTTGGAGCAAATTGCATTTATCCAATTATTGGACATCAAGAATATGGCTGGAAATTTGTAGGAACCGAAGTAGATAAAGAATGTTTAAATATTGCACAAAAAATATTAGACGGAAATACTAATTTGGTGGAATCTGTTAAACTAAGATTACAACAAAACAAAAGACATATTTTTAAAGAAATTGTTGAGAAAGGAGATAAATTTGATTTTGTAATTTGCAATCCGCCTTTTCATTCATCAAGAGAAGAAGCTTCAAAAGGCTCGATGAGAAAGTTAAGAAATATTGGTAAACAAAAAAGTGGAAAGCCCGTTTTAAATTTTGGAGGACAAAACAATGAACTTTGGTGCGAAGGTGGCGAATTAGCTTTTATTACTAATATGATTTATGAAAGTGCTCATTTTAAAACACATTGTTTGTGGTTTACAGTTTTAGTTTCTAAAAAAGAAAATCTAAAACCATTTTACAATCATTTAAAGAAAGTAAAAGCTTTTGATGTAAAAACTATTGAAATGGAACAGGGAAACAAAGTTAGTAGATTTATTGCTTGGACATTCTTAGATGAAAGCCAGCAGAAAAAATGGAATCAACAAAAAGAAATGGATGCCTAAAAAATAGACATCCCTGTTTTTGTAGTAAATAATTCTAAAGCATGCATTCCTAATTCAGAATTTCCTTTTTCATTTAATCGTGGGTTCCAAGTAGTAATGGTGAATTTTTTAGGAAACAAAGCCACAATTCCACCACCAATTCCACTTTTACCGGGTAGACCAACTTTATAAGTAAACTCGCCCGATTCATCATAAAAACCACACGTTTGCATAATTGCATTTAAACGTTTGGTCTGACTTTCAGTTAAAATCTGAATTCCTTCTTTTGTTTTTCCTGCATTGGCAAAGAAATAAAAAGATTGTGCTAATTCTTTACAAGACATTTCAACTGAACATTGATGGAAATAGAAATCTAAAACCTCATCTACATCATTATTTATATTTCCAAATGATTTTAAAAAATTAGCTAAAGCTCTATTTCTAAAACCAGTATCCTTTTCAGACTGCGCAACTCTTGGATTATAATTAATAGTATCACTTCCTGAAATAGTTCTTAAAAAATCTAAAAAATCTTCTTTAGGGTTTTTATATAGCGAAACAATCATATCT
>JBEDTP010000088.1:0-5133 GCA_040119075.1 Flavobacterium sp. | reverse complement strand
ACGCACAATATTTAATGGTTACCAACGGACTAAATCATTACTTTTGCGAAATGGATTTTGAAAATGAAAAATATTCGTTTTTAAAGGAATTACCTGAAATTAGCATAAAGAATTAATTATATAATGAAAAAAATAGCAGTAGTTATCTTAAATTGGAATGGAGAAAAACTTTTAAGAGAGTTTTTACCTTCTGTTATTAAATTTTCAGATGAAGCAACTATTTATGTGGCTGATAATGATTCTACTGATAATTCTATTGAAGTACTACAAAATGAATTCCCTTCGGTAAAAATAATTCAAAACACAGGTAATTTTGGATTTGCAAAGGGATATAACGAAGCATTAAAGTTTGTTGAAGAACCATATTATGCATTAGTAAACTCTGATATTGAAGTAACCGAAAATTGGTTACAACCTATCTTTTCAACATTTGAAAATGATTCACAAATCGCAATAATTCAACCAAAAATTTTAGCATATAAGAATAAAGAGTATTTTGAATATGCAGGTGCTGCAGGAGGATTTATTGACAAATATGGATTTCCATTTTGTAGAGGAAGAATTTTTGAATCAATAGAGAAAGACAACGGTCAATACAACGATACAACAGAAATATTTTGGGCTACTGGCGCATGTTTTTTCATTAGAAAAGAAGTATTTCATAAATTAAATGGTTTTGATGAAGATTTTTTTGCCCATCAGGAAGAAATAGATTTATGTTGGAGAGCATTTAATGGAGGTTATAAAGTTATTTATAATCATCAATCTTTAGTTTATCATGTTGGTGGTGCAACCTTAAATGTTGGTAGTCCAAAGAAAACATTTTTAAATTTTAGAAATTCTTTATGGATGTTAACTAAAAACCTTCCGAAAAACAAACTATTACCTGTTCTATTTTTAAGACTTTCTTTAGACGGTATTGCAGGTATTCATTTTTTATTTCAAGGTAATTATAAGCATACATTTTCCATATTAAAAGCACATTTTTACTTTTATATTTATATCTTTTATTTTCTTAAAAAAAGAAATGCTGTTCAAAAGCAAAATTATTTTAGAACAAAATCAATTATTATTCAACACTTTATAAAGAAAAGAGTGTATTTCAAAGAAATAATTTAACAATAGTTTGTGTTTTTTAATTTTTTCGGCACAAATCTTGTTAGTAATTTTGTTTAAAATAATAATATTAGATTTTATGAAAAAAATCATCCTTTCCCTTTTAGTACTGTCGCTTTCGATGACATCTTGTGTTTCTAAAAAGAAATTCACAGATTTAGAAGCGAAACAAAAAGCTACTCAAGATTTGTTAAACACTGCAACTGTAAAGTTAAATACGTGTATGACAGAGAAAGAAGCTTTAGCTAATCAAATTGATTTCTTAAAAAAGAACAATTCTGATTTAATCAACAACATGGGTAATTTAACTACCCTTACTACAAAAGGTGCTGAAAACCTTGAAAAATCATTAGAGAGTCTTAAAGAAAAAGATCTTAAAATTTCAAGATTGCAAGATGCTTTAACTAAAAAAGACAGTGTAACTTTAGCTTTAGTTACAAGTTTGAAAAAAGATGTTGGTATGGATGATCCAGACATTAACATCAATGTTGAAAAAGGAGTTATTATGATTTCTATTGCTGATAACTTATTATTTAAATCTGGAAGTTATGATGTTAGTGACAAAGCTAAAGGTGTTTTAGCTAAAGTTGCTAAAGTAATTAACAGCAAACCTGATTTTGAGTGTATGGTGGAAAGTCATACTGATAATGTACCATATAGAGGTGGTGTGTTATTAGATAATTGGGATTTATCTGTAAAAAGAGCAACTTCAATTGTTAGAGTTTTACAATCTGATTTAGGTGTGAGTCCAAAACAATTAATTCCAGCAGGAAGAAGTTCTTACATTCCATTAGTAGATAATGATTCTCCAGCTAATAGAGCAAAAAACAGAAGAACAAAGATTATCATTATGCCAAAAATAGATCAGTTTTATGACATGATTGAAAAGGAAATGAAAACTATGAGCAAATAAATTGCTTAAATAATTAAATAAAAAAATCCCTGCATTTGCAGGGATTTTTTTATTTATACAGTATACATTTTCTTTCTTAAATCTTTTATTTTATCATCTTCAAGATATTCATCAAAAGTAGTATATCTATCAATAACACCATTTGGTGTAATTTCAAGAACTCTATTTGCAACTGTTTGTGCAAACTCATGATCATGAGTTGTAAACAAAACAGAACCTTTAAAGTTTTTCAATGAATTATTAAACGCTGTAATAGACTCTAAGTCTAGGTGATTTGTTGGCTCGTCTAACATTAAAACGTTTGCACGCATCATCATCATTCTAGATAACATACAACGCACTTTTTCTCCTCCAGATAATACATTACATTTTTTTAAAGCTTCTTCGCCAGAAAATATCATCTTACCTAAAAATCCACGCACATAAACCTCATCACGTTCTTCTTCTGTTTTTACCCATTGACGTAACCAATCTACTAGGTTTAAATCCGATTTAAAGAAATCATGGTTTTCACTTGGTAAGTACGATTGTGTAGTTGTAATTCCCCAATCAAAAGTACCTGAATCTGGTTTTAAGTTATTATTTAATATTTCATAAAAAGCTGTAGTTGCACGAGAATCTCTTGAAAAAACAACTACTTTATCGCCTTTTGCCATATTAAGGTCTACATTTTTAAACAATGTTTCCCCTTCAATACTCGCACTTAAGTTTTGTACGTTTAAAATTTGGTCACCCGCTTCTCTTTCCGTTTCAAAAATAATTGCAGGGTATCTTCTACTTGATGGTTTTATTTCATCAAGATTTAATTTCTCAATCATTTTTTTACGTGAAGTTGCTTGTTTTGATTTTGCAACATTGGCACTAAAACGACGAATAAACTCTTCTAGTTCAGCTTTCTTTTCTTCTGCCTTTTTATTTTGCTGTGCTTTTTGCTTCGCAGCTAATTGACTTGATTCATACCAGAAAGTATAGTTTCCAGAATAATGATTAATCTTCCCAAAATCAATATCAGATACATGTGTACAAACAGAATCTAAAAAGTGACGGTCATGCGAAACTACTAAAACTGTATTTTCATAGTTAGCTAAGAAATTTTCTAACCAAGTAATTGTTTCAAAATCTAAATCATTGGTTGGCTCATCCATAATAAGTACATCAGGGTTTCCAAATAAAGCTTGAGCTAACAAAACTCGAACTTTCATTTTACCTTCCAAATCACCCATTAAAGTATAATGCATATCTGCTGATATACCTAAGTTTGACAACATTGAACCCGCATCACTTTCGGCATTCCAACCATTCATTTCATCAAACTGTAATTGCAACTCACCAATTCTATCTGCATTTTCATCAGTATAATCTAAATACAACGCATCCATTTCTGTTTTAATAGCGTGTAATACTTTGTTTCCCATTAAAACAGTATCTAAAACTGTATGCTCATCAAACATGTTGTGGTTTTGGTTTAAAACCGACATACGTTTTCCTGGTTCTAATATTACTCTACCTGACGTAGGATCAATATCCCCAGAAAGAATTTTTAAAAAAGTTGATTTTCCTGCACCATTTGCGCCAATTATTCCGTAGCAATTTCCTTGAGTAAAAGTTACATTTACTTCATCAAACAAAATTCGCTTACCAAACTGAACAGATAAATTTGAAACTGTTAACATTAATTAAGAATTTATTTTTAAATTGTTGCAAAAGTAGAAAAAATAGTGCAGTTTTGACTTTATTATTTACAATTAATTTAACGCTCCATTAACAAGCACTCTCGTAATAAACTAATATTTTTGTTATTGAAAAATGTCCCCACATGATAAAAAAATACTTTTTATTTTCATTACCCGCTTTATTTTTATCATTAGTTTCTTGTGAAAGAACTTTTGATGAGAATAATTATGAGGCTTATTTTGGCGGTGAAATTATTAATCCACAAAACAATTTCGTCTTATTTTTAAAAAATGATAAGGTTATTGACACTATTTTTCTTGATAAAAACAATCGTTTTTTACACAAGTTTGATTCTTTAACTCCTGGTTTATATACCTTCAAGCACTTACCTGAATATCAATATGTATATTTTGACAAGAATGACAGTATTATGGTACGTTTAAATTCTTTAGACTTTGATAACTCAATTGCATTTTGTGGTAGAGGTGATGAGAAAAACAATTTTTTAATTGATTTATATTTAAAAAATGAAGAGGATAGAGCAACTTTATATGAAGTTTTAGACAGAGAAGCTAAACCATTTATTAATAATATAGATTCAACTTACAAAATAAGAAAAGCTCATTATTTAAAAAGAAAAGCTGAAATTGGTTGGAGTGAAGGTTTTGACATAGTAGCACAGGCTGGAATTGACTTTCATCATTACTACAAAAAAGAGTTATATCCTTATGCTCATAAATACAAAACAGGTCATGATATTTCTAACTTACTTCCTAAAGATTTTTATGAATATAGAAAGAAGATAAAATATGATAATGATGAGTTTACAAACTTCTCCCCATTTATAAAGTACGTAAACATAATGTTGAGTAACGTTTCTTATGATAAAAACAAAGGAGTTTTAGACGAGATGTCTTTAGAAAACAATATTATAAAACTTAATATTGCTGATACTCTTATTAAAAATCAGAAAACAAAGAATACTATTTTAAATAATATTGCATACATGTATTTATTAGAAGACCAAAACATGTATAATAATAAAACGTTTATTGACAAGTATTTACAACTATCAACTGATAAAGAACAACAAAAAGAAGTTACGGAAATATACAATTCCGTTAAGAATTTAAATATTGGAAACAAGCTTCCTCTAGTACAATTAATTGATGAGAATCAAAACCCTGTGTTACTTGAAAAATTAACTTCAAATAAAGAATCTGTAATTTTCTTTTGGACTTCACACGCTGATTCGCATTTAAAATCAGTTCATAAGCGTGTTAGAGAATTTAAAAAGAAATATCCTGAAGTAAATTTTATAGCTATTAATGTTGATGACACTAACGAGAATTGGTCTTCTGCTTTAAAAAATAATGACTTAAGTGACGTTACTGAATTAAAATCAACAAATTTTTCTGAAATTAAAAAGC
>JBEDTP010000087.1:0-5172 GCA_040119075.1 Flavobacterium sp. | reverse complement strand
ATCATCATCTAAATACATTTTTCGCACTCTTTTGAATAATTCAGATGAGTAAACAAAATCAGTAACGGCTTCATTGTCTGTTTTAAAAATTTCTTTATTAGAACCTTCCCATTCCAATAAGCCATTTTTAAGAAACGTAATTTTTTCGCCAATTTCCATAACCGAATTCATGTCGTGTGTATTAATAACGGTTGTAATGTTATATTCTTTTGTAATTTCTTGAATCAAGTTGTCAATTACTATAGCGGTTTTTGGATCTAAACCCGAGTTCGGTTCGTCACAAAATAGATACTTCGGATTATTTACAATTGCTCTTGCAATAGCAACACGTTTTTGCATTCCTCCAGAAATTTCAGAAGGTTTTTTCGTGTGGGCATCAATAAGATTTACTCTTTCAATAACAAAACCAACACGCTCTTTTATTTCTTTAGGCGTTTTGTTAGAAAACATTTTTAAAGGAAAACCAATGTTTTCTTCAACCGTCATACTGTCAAACAAAGCACTTCCTTGAAAAACCATTCCTATTTCGGTTCTTAATTCACGCTTTTCATCATTCGATAAATCACTGTAAATTCTGCCGTCAAAAGAAATGGTTCCTGTTTCCGGCGTGTGAATACCTAAAAGCGATTTTAAGAAAACCGTTTTCCCAGAACCACTTTGACCAATAATTAAATTGGTTTGTCCGGCCTCAAAACGAGTGCTTATTCCTTTTAATACTTTTTGATCACCAAAAGTCTTTTCTAAATTCTTAAGTTCTATCATGCGCTTAAAAGTATTTGGGTTAAGATATAATTCATTAAAATAATCACTACAGATGACCAAACAAACGACACCGTACTTGCCTTTCCAACTTCTAGCGCTCCACCTTTCATGTAATATCCATGGAAAGAGGGTATTGTAGCTAATATAATGGCAAACACAATCGTTTTTATAAATGCGTAAGCAATATGAAAAGGAATAAAATCTACTTGAAGTCCATTTACAAATTCATTACTTGATGAAAACCCGCCATAAACTGCAGCTAACCAACCACCAAAAACACCTAAAAACATACTGATACCTATTACAAAAGGGTATAATAAAAGCGCAATTATTTTTGGAAAAACCAAATAGTTTAACGAATTAACTCCCATTACTTCTAGTGCATCAATTTGTTCGGTAACACGCATTGTTCCAATACTAGAAGTAATAAATGAGCCCATTTTTCCTGCCATGATTATAGAAATAAAAGTAGGAGCAAACTCTAATACAATAGACTGTCTGGTTGCAAAACCAATTAAATACTTGGGAATTAAAGGATTCGTTAAGTTTAAAGCTGTTTGTATAGAAACAACTCCACCTACGAAAAACGAAATAAAAGCAACAATTCCAAGAGAGTCAATTATTAAATCGTCAATTTCTTTTAAAATTAATTGTTTCATTACGCTCCATTTAGTAGGCTTATTAAAAACCTCTTTAAGCATAATAAAATATTTCCCAATTTGAGATATATAGCGAATCAGCATCATAGTGTATGAAATATCTTCAAAAATAGTAATTTAAGACGAGTTATAAAGTAAGAGGCATAAGTTTTTTGGGCGTACCCCTAAAGGATTGTGTTTCTCAATAATATTAGGGAGCTATGTCTTTTTTAGTAAGCTACATAAAAGAATGTCGTTACTAGCGTTTATATAGCTTAGTACTAATAAACTTGTAGAAACATCTTATAATTCTTTCTTTTTTAGATCAAATCTATATATGATGTCTCCTCCAAAAAATAATCCGGAAGCAAACTCCGAATTTAATCTTGTTCTATCATCACCGCCTAATTGAACGGTTAAAACTTGTACACCTATCGTGTCGTCTGAGTTGTATAAGCCATAGTCGGTAGTGTCAAGTCCAACTTTTGCTCTTAACAACAAAGCGTTGTCTAGTAAGCCGTAAGAGGCATACATAGCAAAACGAATAGATTCTTCTTGTACATAAAATAATGAATTTGCTTCAGACATGTTATACGATTTTATTGATGTAAGTAAGTCTGAACCTACACTAAATTTACTAGACAAAGCATAATTAATATCCATTCTAATAGGCAATGTTGCATTTATGTATAGTTTTTCGTTTTTAGATCTATGCCAAAGTCCAATAATTGGCGTTAATGTTGTTCCAAAGTTTTCAGTAGAACTGTATAAACCAAACTTATATTTTAAATTTTCTTTCGCTTGATAGTCAAGAATTGCCAATCCACCAAATTGAAAATCATTTGAGCCAATAGAATTAAAGTCGGAAGCAATTTTTGGCAAGAAAACATATGTTCCTGACCATTTCTCTGAATGTTGGTATTTTACACCAAGGTTCAATCGAGTCATTGTTAAATTACTTCTGTCTGAAAAAGGTGTAAGGTTTAATGCTGTGTTTTCGGCAGTAATTCCGGTGAGAACCACTAACTTTTCGTTAATTACAGATGGATAGTACAATTCAAAGTTTAAATTGTTTACACTTGTTTCATAATCATCGTCAACATTTCCTAGAGTAGCGTTACTGCTAGATAACTTTACAATGTCAACATAGTCTTGCGCTTGTAATGAAACGCAAATAAAGAAGGCAAAATAGGTAAAGAAATTCTTTTTCATAATTTTATATTTTCTTCAATATTCCGAATAAAATTTGATTAAAAAATTTAAAAACTATTAAAAGAATTCATTGTTTGCATAAACTATTTTTATACTTATGCTAAAATAGATAAAAAACGCTTTATGTTTTTTAAATTAAAACAACTTCTCTCTCATTTTTTCCCAACGGTAACTTCTAATGAATTTTGCTTGTTCATTTGTGACTAATAAACCAATTTTTGAAGATTTTGCTTTCCAAAATCCATTTAAATAATCAATAAATAAGAAAGGCTTTTTCTTTCGTAAAGCTAATTTTAATGAAGCAATTGTTGTAATTGTAAAACCATAACCTAATCTATAAAAAGCTTCGCCTTGTTTGTAACGAGAAGCTTTGTTGTAATTAGCCCCTGTAGGTTTTAAATGTTTTACGTGCAAAGATTCATCGGTTACAACTTTCCATTTGTAGAATTTACATAATAGTTCGTCAACAGTGTCCCAACCCATTGCTGGTTTTAGTCCGCCAATTTGCTCAAAACACGCTTTTCTATAAGCTTTAAATGCCCCACGAATATGATCTTTGTCGGTTAAATTTTCTAAGATCCATTCTCCGTTTTTTTCTATGTAGGCAAAGCCGCCAACCATTCCAATTGTTGAATCAGATTGAAAATGTTGAATTATGGTTTCAAAATAATTGTTTGGAAAAATTAAATCGGCATCTGCTTTAACAATAAAATCATAATTAGAATCAATGTGTTTTTCTCCTTCATGAAACGCCTGAATTACTTTACTTCCGGGTAAATGTAGTGCATCTGATTTTTTTTCAATTAAATAAATAAACGGATTTTTTTCGGCGAAAGCCATAACTATTTCAGCTGTTTTATCGGTAGAATTATCGTTTACAACAATAACTTTACTGGGCAAAACGGTTTGATTCAAAAGGGAATCTAATGTTAAACCAATAAATTGTTCTTCGTTATGCGCTGGAATTATGATGTAAAAATTCATGAATTATTTAGGCTAAAATAAGATTGCTCCTTACAAAAGTAAACAAATAGTTAATTACAGAATAAATATCATTATTTTTGTTTGGTAAAATGAATTTTGTGGAGAAAAAAGTAGTTGTAATAATTGTCACTTATAATGGAGCTAAATGGTTGAGAAAATGTTTTCAGTCGCTAGAAGATTCTACTTGTAAGGTAGAGACTATTGTTGTTGACAATAATTCTTCGGATAATTCGGTTGAAATTATTCAATCTTTTCCAAAAATTCAATTGATTCAATCTGCCGAGAATTTAGGTTTTGGTAAAGCCAACAATATTGGAATTCAAAAAGCATCAGAACTTAATGCTGATTATGTTTTTCTACTAAATCAGGACACTTGGGTTTATCCAGAAACCATTTCAAATTTAGTTGAAGTTGCTGAGTCGAATAAACAATTCGGAATTATAAGTCCAATTCATTATTCTGGAGATGAAGTTCATCTTGATGCTAATTTTGAAACGTATTGGAAAAGAAAAACAAATTCAATTACAGAAAATGTTGATGAAGTTCCGTTTGTAAATGCAGCAGCTTGGTTGCTTTCAAAAAACACTATTGGAAAAGTAGGATATTTTGAGCCAATGTTTCAGCATTATGGAGAAGATAGGAATTATATCGACAGAATGTTGTTTCATCAATACAAAACTGTTGTAGTTAAGAACGCTAAAATTTGTCACGACAGAGTTATTACAAGAAATTTTAATAAAGATTGTACGCAAGCTAAATTTAAAATCTTAGCTGAAGTTTTAAATCCAAGTAACAATTTAATAGTTAGCTATCTTAAAGGATTTAAGTCGGTTTTAGGATTACCGAAATACTTTTTAAAGTTTTATTCTTTCTCAAAAGTGTTTCGAATGTTTTTACAATTATTAGGATATTACTCACTTTTAAAATTTCATTTTATATCAATCATTAAAGCAAGAAGAAGTTATACATAATGCAAGAAAATAATTCACATAAGCAGGCTTTTTGGTTTACCATAATTAATTATGTGGGAATTGTTATTGGTGTAGTTTCTACAATATTTGTGTATCCAAATGATAAAGAGTTTTTAGGAATTGTTCGTTATGTTGATAGTATTGCCCAAATTTTATTTCCGATTATGGTTTTTGGTGGCGCTCAAGCTTTAATTCATTTTTATCCTGATTTATCTGAAGCAAATAGAAAACAGCTTTTTAAATATGGAATCAGAACTATTTTAGCAATTAGTTTATTAGTATTGCTTTTTTTATTTATAGGAGATTTTTTTATTACTTGGAATAATTTTCACTACGTTTTTTACGCTTTTCCAATTGCTTTTTCATTAGCATTTGTAGAGCTTTTTAAACGTCAAGCAACTAATTTGCAAAAGTTGTCGGTTCCTACCTTTTACGAAAAGATCATTCCTAAATTAGCACTTCCAATTGTTTTTATATTGTTGCTTTCTGGGTATTTTGATATAATAAGTAGTTTGATAGCTTTTATACTTTCTTACTTTATTCTGTTGGTTTTGCTTTCTCTTTATTTGTTTAGACAATATAAAATCAACATAAATTTTGACTTT
>JBEDTP010000086.1:0-5185 GCA_040119075.1 Flavobacterium sp. | reverse complement strand
AAGTATGCTTTCTTTTTATATACCTGTTTTAAGAGAAACCTATGTTTTTGGAATAGCTAGTTTATTTATTTTTGCTTACTTTGTCTATCGAAATGAACAACAACTTTTTTTGAAAATTTTAAAAAGAAAATAATGCAAATTAAAATCATAAATACATCTTCACACGAATTGCCAAACTACGAAACGATTGCTTCAGCAGGAATGGATTTACGTGCAAATATTACGGAATCAATTGTATTAAAACCATTAGGAAGAACAATTGTAAAAACTGGGCTTTTTATTGAGTTGCCAATTGGCTTTGAAGCGCAAGTTCGTCCAAGAAGTGGTTTGGCTGCCAAAAAAGGGATTACGGTTTTAAATTCTCCAGGAACAGTAGATGCTGATTATCGTGGCGAAATAGGTGTAATTTTAGTAAATCTCTCTAATGAAGATTTTACCATTGAAAATGGTGAAAGAGTAGCGCAATTAGTAATAGCAAAGCACGAACGTGCAGAATGGATTCAGGTGCAGGAATTGACTGAAACTTCTCGTGGAGAAGGCGGCTTTGGGAGTACAGGAGTGAAGTAAATTCCTGCGAATACAGGAATCTAAAATAGGACAATGAATATTAGCGCGCTTAGTGAAAATACTTTGTGGTTAAAATAAATGAATCAACATGAGGAATAGATTGCTTCGTTCCTCGCAATGACAAAAAAAATGAAAATAATAGTACCAATGGCAGGTCGTGGTTCACGTCTTCGCCCACATACATTAACAGTGCCAAAACCATTAATTCCAGTTGCAGGGAAACCTATCGTTCATCGTTTAGTTGAAGATATTGCAGGCGTATTAAACCAAGATATTGATGAAGTAGCTTTTATCATTCACGAAAGCTTTGGGAAACAAGTTGAAACTGATCTAATTGCTATTGCTGAGAAATTAGGTGCAAAAGGAACAATTTATTATCAAAACGAAGCACTAGGAACGGGTCATGCAATTATGTGTGCAAAAGATTCTCTTTCTGGGCCTGCGGTTATTGCTTATGCAGATACTTTAATTCGTGCTGATTTCGATTTAGATACTTCTGCCGATAGTGTCATTTGGGTAAAACAAGTAGATAAACCTGAAGCTTTTGGTGTAATTAACCTAAACGAGGCTAATGAAATTGTTGAGTTGGTTGAAAAACCACAAGAATTTGTTTCCGATTTAGCGGTTATTGGGATTTATTATTTCAAAGATGTTTCAGTCTTAAGGAATGAATTACAATTGGTAATCGACAATAATATTATTCATGGTGGCGAATACCAAATTAATGATGGGATTAAGCAGATGATGAAAAAAGGCATGAAATTTGTTCCAGGTAAAGTTGACGAATGGATGGATTGCGGTAATAAAGATGTTACAGTTGAAACTAATACTAGAATGTTAGGTTTTTTACATCAAGATGGAGAAAGTTTAGTTGCTGATAATGTAAAGTTGGAAAATGCAACAATCATTCCGCCGTGTTTTATAGGAGAAGATGTAATTCTTGTAAATGCAACTGTTGGGCCAAATGTTTCTTTAGGTAGAGGATGTCACGTAGTTGATGCGACAATTAAGAATAGTTTGGTGCAAACACATGCACATATAAAAAATGCAAATTTAGACAATGCAATGATTGGAAATCATGCTAGTTATAATGGAAATTTTGCTTCAATCAGTATTGGGGATTATTCCGTTTTAGAATAAATAATTTGAGAAAATTTAAAACAATAGCACTTTTATTCTTGTTGGTTACTTTTAGTAATCAACAAGTTGTTTTTGGACAAATCAATCCAGATGATATTGCTCTTGTGGAAAATGAAATTGAAAATAATTTTTATGAAGCGTTAAAACAGCGTGGAATTGAGAATTACGACAAAGCCATCATTGCTATTCAAAAATGTATTGAGAAAGACAATATAAACCCTGTTTTTTATCATGAACTAGGTAAAAATCATTTAGATTTAAAACAATATGCTGAAGCTGAAAATGCATTTAAAAAAGCAATTGAATTAAACCCAAATGAACGATGGTATTTAAATAGTTTGTATGATGTATATTATCAAACTAAAGATTTTTTAAAATCTATTTCAGTAGTTCAAAAGTTAGTTCCTTTTGATTCTAACATGAAAGAAGATTTAGTTTCGCTTTACATGTACACTAATCAGCACGATAAAGCATTGAACTTGTTAAAAGAAATGGAAAGTACTTCAGTATTGAGCCAATCTATGGAGTATTACAAATTAAAAATTCAATCTTCTAATGCTATCTCAAAACCAGAAGTTAAAGAACTTGAAAGTTTAATTCGCAAAAATCCAAAAGTAGAACAAAACTATATCGACTTAATGATGTTGTACTCTTCAAGCAATCAAGAAGAAAAAGCTTTTGAGGTTGCTAAAGAGTTAGCTAAAGAAATTCCTAATTCTGACTGGGCTCATGTAAGTTTATTTAAATTTTATTTGGTCAATAACGAAATTGATAGTGCAAAAAAGTCAATGTTTATTGTTTTTAGGAACAAAAATATTGATACAAAAATTAAGCATCGTATTTTAAATGAATTTTTAATTTTTACAATTGGCACAAGCGAACACGATAAAGATTTAGAAAAGGCTGTTGATTATTTTAAAAACGATAATATAATTAATGTTTCTAAAGAGATAGGAAAGTTTTTTTATAACAAAAAAGAATATCTTAAAACTGAGTTTTATCTTAAAAAAGGATTGCAAAGCGAACCAAATGACATTGAAATAATTTTATTGTTATTAGATGTTGAAAGTATATTAGAAAAATTTGAAGAAGTTAAAAAAACAGCAACAAATTATATCGATTTGTATCCTACATTTGCTAAATTATATTTTTATGCGGGTTTAGCTAATTATAAATTGAATAATGAAAGAGAAGCAATTAACCAGTTAGAAATGGGCTTAGAATTCATAGTTGATGATGCTGCTTTAGAAAGTCAGTTTTATTTACTTTTGGCAGAATCGTTCAAAAAAACAAATAACACAACAAAAGAAAAAATATATCGTTCTAAAGCAGAACTTATTCAAAAGAATTTCAAGAAATGAGAAAAATAATTATTGTTTTTATTGGGCTACTATTTTTAGTTTCTTGTAAAACAAAGCAATCTGTTTTAGAATCTGCTGCAAATGAATCTTTGGCCGCATCAAAGATTATCTCTGGTCATTATGAAGATAAAAAAGATTTTTCAACTTTAAATATTAGAGCAAATGCAAAGTATAAAGATGAAAAACAATCACATTCTGTAACTGCTGACATTCGTATTAAAAAAGACGAAATAATTTGGATTAATGTAAAGCTACTCGGTTTTCCAGTTGCTAAAGCATTAATCACCCCAGAGAGAGTAAGTTATTATGAAAAAATAAACAACACTTATTTTGAGGGAGATTTTAGTTTGTTGAGCAATTGGCTTGGAACGGAGCTCGATTTTAATAAAGTGCAAAATTTATTAATTGGCAGTGCAATAGACGATTTAACGAAAGCTAAATATATAGCCAAAATTGAAAAAGAACTGTATCAATTAACTGAGAAAAATATAAATAACACCTCAAAAGTATTTAATTTTGAAGGGGGAAATTTTTTATTGAAAAAAGAAACTATTTTTCAAGAACATGAAAATAGAAAATTAGAAATCAATTACCCATCACATAAGAAACAAAACGGCATGTTTTTACCAAATGAAATTAATATTAAAGCGCAACAAAAAGAAACTGTTTTTATCGGTTTAGAGTTTAAAAATATAATTTTCAATGAAAATTTGAGTTATCCTTTTTCAATACCAAGTGGTTACGACCAGATAAGTGTTAACTAAAAATTTCAAAACTATAGTATCTTTGTAAAAAAAATAAAATGAAGCAAATTCAATTATATATCCTTTTTTTCTTTTGTTTTTCTTTTGGGTTTTCTCAAACTCAACAAGAGAAATTAGAAGCTCGTAAAGAGCAAATTCAGAAAGAAATTTCAGCATTTAAAGAATTATTACAAACAGAAAAGAAAAAAGAGCGTTCTGTATTAAGCGAAATTGCTGCGCAAAAAGCGCGTATTAGATTAAGTGAAAGGTTAATCAGTACAACCGCAAAACAAAAAAGAATTTTAGACGATAACATCTATTTAAATCAGCTTGAAATTAATAAGTTAAATAGAGAGTTAAAAGTACTTAAAGAAGATTATGCTAAAATGATTGTAAAATCATATAAGAGCAGAAACGATCAGAGCAGGATTATGTTTATCCTTTCTTCGCAAAATTTTCTTCAAGCCTATAAGCGAATTCAATATATGAAGCAATATGCTGGATTTCGAAAGATGCAAGGAGATGAAATTCAAGAAAAACAAGATAAATTAGGAGTTGCGGTTGTAAAACTTGAGAAAGATAAAAAAAATAAGGAGAAAGTAATTGCGGAGAATGAGGCTGAGAAAAAGACATTAGAAGAAAAGAGAAAAGAACAAGAACAATTAGCAAAGATTATTCAAAAAGATAAAAAGAAATATGCTGCTGATATTGATAAAAAGCAAAAGGAATCGAAAGAAATTGACCGTCAAATTAAAAAAATAATTGCTGATGAGATTGCAGCTGCTAACAAAAGAAATGCTGCAAAAACGGGCTCAACTGCTTCAACTTCATCTGTTGCTAAATTTGATTTAACACCAGAAGGAAAAATTGTTTCAGATAATTTTAAGTTAAATAAAGGGAAATTGCCTTGGCCGGTTGATAATGGATATGTACAGTTAAGATATGGAGACCAACCACATCCTGTGCATAAAAACTTAACTGTTCACAATAGTGGAGTTGAAATTGCAACCAAACCAGGTTCTAATGCTAGGGCTATTTTTGGAGGTGTTGTGCTACAAGTACAAGTAATTTCAGCAAACAATAAAGCAGTTTATGTGCAGCATGGAGATTTTATTACGGTTTATTTGAATTTAAGTTCTGTAAATGTTAGTAAAGGAGATCAAGTTGCAATTAAACAGTTATTAGGAAAAATACATACCGATTCATCTGGAAGTGCGGTAATAAAGTTTTTAGTATTACAAAATACGACCTACTTAAACCCAGAACAGTGGATGTCTAATATGTAAATTTTAATAAAATATACAGAATTTCTGTAACCGAGAATTAAGCATATTTGATATTTTTACATCGGTTAATAGCAGTAATTTTTTCTAA
>JBEDTP010000085.1:0-49523 GCA_040119075.1 Flavobacterium sp. | reverse complement strand
GCTTCTTAGATGTAAGAAATAGCTTGACCTACAGTAGCAATGTTTTCTGCTTGATCGTCTGGGATTTGAATATCAAATTCTTTTTCAAATTCCATAATTAGCTCAACAGTGTCTAATGAATCAGCTCCTAAATCATTTGTGAAGCTAGCTTCTGTTACAACTTCGTTTTCGTCAACACCTAATTTGTCTACGATAATCGCTTTTACTCTTGATGCAATGTCTGACATAATCTTTTAATTTTAATTTAATTTGTTGGCAAAAATAAAAAACTTTATTTTAAAACAACAATTTTGTTTCTAAATGTGACCACGAATTTAAAAAAAATAATTCACAAAGACTTCATTTTTCTATTTTTTACCAATTATTATTCTTTTTTTTGTGTAATTAAAAATTACAGGATAAATGAAAAAAATAGTGCTATTCGCTTCTGGCAATGGTTCCAATGCCGAAAAGATCATATTACATTTCAAAAAATCAACTCTTGCAAACGTAGTCACTATCCTTTCAAACAATCCTGATGCCAAAGTACTAGAAAAAGCAAAAAATCATCAAATTGATACGGTTGTTTTTACAAAAACAGAGCTAAATGAAGGTTTTGTTCTTGAAAAAATGCAAAATATTCAACCAGATTTAATCGTTTTAGCCGGATTCTTATTAAAATTTCCTGAATCAATAATAAATAAGTTTCCAAATAAAGTTATAAATATACATCCTGCTCTTTTACCTAAATATGGAGGAAAAGGGATGTATGGAATGAATGTGCATAAAGCAGTTTTAGAAAATCAAGAAAAAGAGACAGGAATAACGATTCACTATGTAAACGAACATTATGACGAAGGCGAATATATTTCACAACATAAGGTTTCTATAGACGATTGTACTTCTGCCGAAGAAATTGCAAATAAAGTACATCAATTAGAGCATGAATATTTTCCGACTATTATTGAACAACTAATCACTAATCACTAATCACTATTTACTTGAGTCACGAAGTCCACATATATACAGACGGTGCTGCCAAGGGAAATCCTGGTCCAGCTGGTTATGGTGTAGTTATGGAAATGGTAGGAACTCCTTATAAAAAAGAGTTTTACGAGGGTTTTCGAAAATCTACTAATAATAGAATGGAATTATTGGCTGTTATTGTAGGCTTAGAGAAACTAAAAAATTTAAAAACTAAAGTTTTAGTAGTTTCCGATTCTAAATATGTGGTTGATGCCGTTGAAAAGCGTTGGGTTTTTCAATGGGAAAAGAAAAATTTTGCAGGGAAAAAGAACCCCGATTTATGGATGCGTTTTCTAAAAGCTTACAGAAACCATAAAGTAGATTTTCAATGGATAAAAGGACATAATAACCATCCTCAAAACGAACGTTGCGATGAATTGGCAGTTATGGCTTCGCAACAAGAAAAACTTTCGGTTGATACTTTTTATGAAAGAGAAGAGGAGAAGTTGTTGTGATTTTTTTGAATTAAAGTGACAATAGTTGAAATTATCGTTAAAATTAAATAAGGAATTGATGATTTGATATAAAGATCAATATCAATAATTCCTGAATAAGTTTTTTTCCAAAATAACCATATTGAAAAAGGGATTAGGACAAAAAGTAATGAAATGAATCTTTTATTGAATTTATACCATAGAAGGAACATTCCATTTGATATAATATATAGAATATAAGTATATAATAAATAGCCAGTAGTTAAGGAATATACTAAACCGCTTCCCAATGATTCGATTGGACTATCATCATAACGAATTTGAATGCTATAAAAAGAAACTACTAATCCTAATAGAATTAGTGTTTTGAATATTTTCATAATATAAGTTTTACCAAATTTAATTAAATACTATCAATCAATTAACCTTTTGACTTTAACCTTTTGACTTTTGACTTTTTACAAGTATCTTTGCAACTTATTTCAAATCGATTAGGATGAATAAATTATTGATAGTAGGAACGGTAGCTTTTGATGCTATTGAAACGCCTTTCGGAAAAACAGATAAGATTTTAGGTGGTGCAGCAACTTATATTGGTTTAGCATCTAACTTTTTTAATGTAGATGCAGCAATTGTTTCTGTAGTAGGTGAAGATTTTCCTCAAGAGTATTTAGATTTATTAACCAATAATGGTGTTAATATAGACGGTATTGAAGTCGTTAAAGGAGGAAAAACATTCTTTTGGAGTGGAAAATACCATAACGATTTAAATTCTCGTGATACTTTAGTTACAGAGTTAAATGTTTTAGCAGATTTTAATCCTGTTGTTCCTCAAGCATATAAAAATTCTGAAGTAGTTTTATTAGGAAACTTACATCCTTTAGTACAATCTGGAGTTTTAGATCAAATGACATCAACACCTAAGTTAATTGTTTTAGATACAATGAACTTTTGGATGGATTGTGCTTTGCCAGAGTTATTAGACGTAATTAAACGTGTAGATGTTATCACAATTAACGATGAAGAAGCGCGTCAGTTATCTGGAGAATATTCATTAGTAAAAGCAGCTCAAAAGATCCATACAATGGGTCCTAAATATGTAGTAATTAAAAAAGGAGAGCACGGAGCATTATTGTTTCAAGATAAAGAAGTGTTCTTTGCACCAGCTTTACCATTAGAAGAAGTGTTTGATCCAACAGGAGCTGGTGATACATTTGCAGGTGGTTTTGCAGGTTATATTGCTCAAAGTGAAAACATTTCGTTTGATAATATGAAAAACGGAATCATCTACGGATCGAACTTAGCCTCATTTTGCGTGGAGAAATTTGGAACTGAGCGCATGCAAAAATTAGACAAAGAAGAAGTTATTGCTCGTTTACAACAATTTAAAGCATTAACACAATTCGAAATTGAATTAGATAAATAAAAACGTGCCTCGAATTTTCGGGGCATTTTTTGTATACATTATAGTAAGCATTTAAACAACACACAACAACAACACAATGAGTGACGCTATTAAACATGAATGCGGAATTGCGCTATTAAGATTAAAAAAACCGTTAGAGTTTTACAAAGAGAAATACGGTACAGCTTTTTATGGTGTGCAAAAAATGTATTTGCTAATGGAAAAACAGCACAATCGTGGTCAAGATGGTGCAGGTTTAGCAAGTATAAAATTAGATGTTGCTCCGGGGCAACGTTATATAAGTCGTATTCGTTCTAATGATGCAAACCCTATTAAAGATGTTTTTGCACAGGTTAATGAACGAATCAATCACGAACTTTTAGAGCATCCAGAATATCAAAATAATGTTCAATTACAAAAAGACAATATTCCTTATATAGGCGAATTGTTTTTAGGACACGTGCGTTATGGAACTTTTGGTAAAAACAGTATCGAAAGTGTTCACCCGTTCTTGCGTCAGAATAATTGGATGCACCGTAACCTTATTGTAGCAGGGAATTTTAACATGACAAATGTTAAAGAACTTTTTGATAGTTTGGTAGAATTAGGTCAGCATCCAAAACAATTAGCTGATACGGTTACTGTAATGGAAAAAATAGGTCATTTCTTAGATGATGAAGTTACCGAAATTTACAAACAAGCTAAATTAGAAGGATTTACAAAGCAAGAAGCTTCAAAGGTAATTGTAGATAGATTAAATATTCCTAGAATATTAGAACGTGCATCTCGTAATTGGGATGGCGGTTATGCAATGGCGGGTTTATTAGGTCATGGGGATGCATTTGTAATGCGTGATCCGGCAGGAATTCGTCCGGCTTATTTCTATGAAGATGATGAAATTGTAGTAGTTGCTTCAGAAAGACCCGTTATTCAGACGGTTTTCAATGTTCCTTTTGAAAAAGTACAAGAGCTAGCACCTGGAAATGCTATTGTAGTTAAAAAAGATGGTTCAGTTTCTTTAAATGAAATTAGAACACCATTAATTAAGAAAGCTTGCTCATTTGAACGTATTTATTTTTCTCGCGGAAGCGATGTAGAAATTCACCAAGAACGCAAAAAATTAGGAAGATTGATTTTTCCAGCGATTCTAAAGTCAATTGATAACGATACTGACAACACTGTTTTCTCTTACATTCCAAATACAGCTGAGACTTCTTTTTATGGAATGGTTGAAGCGGCTCAAGATTTCTTAAACCAAAGAAAAACATCAGAGATTTTAAATAATAGAGAAACGTTATCTGAAGAAAAACTAGCTGAGATTTTAGCGGTTAAAATTCGAACAGAGAAAGTAGCAATTAAAGATGCTAAACTGAGAACTTTTATTACAGAAGACAGCAGTAGAGATGATTTAGTTGCCCATGTGTATGATGTAACTTATGGTGTTGTAAAGCCAACCGACAACCTTGTTATTATCGATGATAGTATAGTAAGAGGAACAACGCTTAAGCAAAGTATTATTAAAATGATGGATAGGCTTAAGCCAAAGAAAATTGTTGTTGTGTCCTCTGCACCACAAATTCGTTATCCTGATTGTTATGGAATTGATATGGCAAAACTAGAAGGGTTAGTGGCTTTTAGAGCAGCTTTAGAATTGTTAAAGGAAAGAAACTTACTTCATATAGTTGAAGAGGTTTATGAAAAGTCAAAAGCACAAGAGAATTTAAAAGATGCAGATGTAGTGAATTTTGTAAAAGAAATTTACGCTCCTTTTACTGATGAAGAAATCTCAGATAAAATATCTGAAATGCTAACACCAGAAAACACACATGCTGAAGTTAAAATTATTTATCAAACGGTAAACGATTTACATGTTGCGTGTCCAAAAAATTTAGGGGATTGGTACTTTACAGGAGATTATCCAACAAATGGCGGAAACAGAGTTGTGAATAAAGCCTTCTTAAATTTCTATGAAGGAAATGATGCTCGAGCATACTAATTGTGCATTTTAACGATTTTATTATACGTTAAACAATTATTTAATTGATTTAACATTTGTCTACCATACTTTAGCACTACCAGAAAATTAGTAGGTTAAGTTTTATGGTAGATTTGGGGCAAAAAGGTGAAAGCAATTTCACCTTTTTTTATTTATACAACATTAGACTTAACGAGATTATCTTAAAATATTCAAAAAAATGTTTTTTATCGACTATTTAAACCGTTTGTCAATTTTTTTGCGCACGCACAATAAAATCAATCTACTTTAGCACTACCAGAAAATTAGTAGGTTAAGTTTTATGGTAGATTTGGGGCAAAAAGGGTATGCAATGCATACCTTTTTTATTTTGAGAAGTTTTAAAAAAAATGAAATAAAAAAAGGGACGCAATTTGCATCCCTTTTTATTTTTATGAATAAGATTATTTTGCTACAGCAAATCTTCTTGCAACTTCTGTCCAATTAATTACATTAAAGAAAGCTTCAATATAATCAGGTCTTCTGTTTTGATAGTTTAAATAATAAGCATGTTCCCATACATCCATTCCTAAAATTGGAGTTCCACCACATCCTACGCCTGGCATTAAAGTATTGTCTTGGTTTGGAGTTCCGCAAACTTCGAGTTTCCCGTCTTTTACACAAAGCCAAGCCCAACCTGATCCAAATTGAGTTGCACCAGCTTTAGCAAATGCAGCTTTAAAAGCATCAAAAGATCCAAAAGCATTGTCAATAGCATCCGCCAATTCGCCAGAAGGCAAACCGCCACCATTTGGAGACATTACAGACCAAAATAAGCTATGATTATAAAAACCACCACCGTTATTTCTAACTGCAGCATTACTCATATCAAGATTAAGTAAGATGTTTTCAATAGTTTTTCCTTCTAAATCAGTTCCTGCAATTGCAGCATTTAAGTTAGTTGTGTAACCATTATGATGTTTAGAATGGTGTATCTCCATAGTTCTAGCATCAATGTGTGGTTCAAGGGCGTCATACGCATATGGTAATTGTGGTAATTCGAAAGCCATAATTTATGTTTTTATATTAGTATTAGTGATTTCAAAGTTATAAATTTAACTTTGGATTAAAAAATAGATTGTTCTTATACCACTATAATTAAGAAAAATATAACACATTGAACACACCCGCTTTTAGATTATACGACGCTTCTGCAGGATCAGGTAAAACTTACACGCTCACAAAAGAGTATCTAAAAATTTTATTTAGTTCGCCAACTAACGATGCATACAAGAAAATCTTAGCCATAACTTTTACAAATAAAGCTGTAGAGGAAATGAAATCTCGAATTATTGATAATTTGTATGATTTTTCTAAAGAGAATACTTCTGAAAAAGCGATGCTGTTGCTAAAAGAAATTGCTAAAGAGACGGGCTTGTCAATTGCTACAATAAAAGATAAAGCCAAGGCTATAATTAAAAATATCATTCATAATTATGCTGCTTTTGGAATTTCTACTATTGATAAATTTACACATAAAGTTATTCGTGCGTTTGCACAAGATTTAAATTTACCATCAAATTTTGAGGTTTCATTGGATACGGACGCTCTTTTACAAGAGGCAGTCGATTTGGTGATTTCTAAAGTTGGAGAAGAACAAACGCTTACAAATTTATTAATTGAATTCACGAAAAATAAAACTGACGAGGATAAAAATTGGGATATTTCTAAGGAATTGTTTGAGGTTTCAAAGTTAATTACCAATGAAAATAACGCTAACGAATTAGTTCAATTTGAGGATAAAACCTTTGAAGATTTTACTCAAATTAAGAAAGTTTTGAAGTCGAAAATAAATGAGCTGGAGAGTAAATGTTTGCGTTTAGCGGAAGAAAATTCTAATCTAATAAATAATAATTGTTCCTCGAAATCATTTTATTCGAGTTATGTTCCTAAATTTTTAGATAAAATTTTAACTAAGAAGTTCGAAAAAAATGTAACCGTAATAAAGTATTTAGAAGAACCAGAAAAAAGATATTCAGATAAAGTTCCGCAAAGCGATAAAGATTTTATAGATGAATATGCTCTTTCAATTTTAGAAGCAATTTTACAAATTAATCATTGTGTAAATAAAATGTCGTTTTACAATGCTTTTCTACAAAACATCAATCCACTTTCGTTATTAAATACAATTCATTTAGAATTTAAAAATATTCAAGCAGAAAAAAACATATTGTCTATTTCCGATTTTAATAAAATTATATTTAACGAAATACAAAATCAACCTGCACCATTTATTTATGAACGAATGGGCGAAAAGTACCGTCATTTTTTTATTGATGAATTTCAAGATACTTCTGTCATGCAATGGAAAAATTTAATTCCATTAATAGATAATGCTGTTTCTGGAGAAGAAAACGGAGTAAAAGGAACTTTAATGTTGGTTGGCGATCCAAAGCAATCTATTTACCGATGGCGTGGTGGAAAAGCAGAACAATTTATTAAGTTAAGTAAAAAAGATAATCCAAAAGATTTGGATGAATATCCATTTTCAAACAAAGAAAAAGAGGTTTTTAGATTAGGTACAAATTACCGTAGTTATTCGGAAGTAATTTCGTTTAACAACAGTTTTTTCGCGCATTTATCTAACAAATTTACAAATAAAGATTACACTAATTTATACTTAAATCACAGTTATCAAGAAATAAATTCTAAAATAGGCGGCTATGTAAATCTTTCATTTATAGAAGTTCCGAAAGAAGAAAATGAAGATTTTTTCACTGAATTTGATGAAGACAATACATACAATGCGAAAACAAAATATTACTTAAGCAAAACATTAGAAACTATTAAAAGTGTTAAGGGAAATGGTTTCCAATATAAGGATATTGTTTTGCTTACGCGAAAAAAATCAGACGGAGTTGCTTTGGCAAACTTTTTAACTGAAAATCAAGTTCCTATTTTGTCATCAGAAACATTATTGATTCAAAATGCGACTGAAGTTAAGTTGATCATAAATTTATTAAAGTATTTAAAAAGCAATAAAGACCAAGAATCGAAAGCTTACGTTTTGTATTACATTGCTAAGAATTTGCAAAAAGAATATTCAACGCACGATTTTATTGCGCTAACTAAAGATTTATCTGAAGTAGAACTTGAATCTTTCTTAAAGAAACTAGATATATCTATATCATTTCAAAATTGCAGAAAAAAATCCTTGTACGAAGCGGTTGAAATCATTGTAGATACTTTTATTCAGGAAAAATCAAATACTTCTTATGTTCAGTATTTCTTAGATTTAGTTTTAGAACGCGATAGTAAATTACAATCGAGTATTAGTGATTTTTTAGAATATTGGGAAAAAACAGGGTTTCAAAAAAGTATTCCTTCTCCTGAAGGAAATGACGCCATTCGAATAATGACCATTCATAAATCAAAAGGACTAGAGTTTCCAGTAGTCATTTATCCTTTTGCAGATGAAGATTTTAATAGAAAAATTAGAAATAAAATTTGGGTTGATTTTGATGAAGACGAAGAAGTAGAATTTCCAAAAGCATTAGTCAATTCTAAAAAAGAAGTTGTAGAATATGGCGAAAAAGCCAAAGAAACATACGAAACTAAAAACCAAGAAGAGATTCTAGACATCATAAATGTTTTATATGTTGCTTTAACAAGAGCGGAAGAGCAATTGTATGTTATTTCTAATCATTTGTTAAATAAAAACGGTTTACCCGATAATTTATCGTCTTACTTTATTGAATATTTACAGAATAAAGGTTTGTATGATGCAACAAAATTAGAATATGAATTTGGGAATCCCGCAAAATGTTCAGTTGAGATACACGAAGTCAAAGAGCAAAAAACAATTTCTTTAGTAAAAGAAAAACTTAACTCGAGTAGTATAAAAATTGCACAACGAGAAGCTTTAATGTGGAATACTGATCAACAACAAGCTATTGAGTTTGGAAATATTTTACACGAAATCATGTCATTGATTGTTTCAGTAGATGATTTAGATTTTGCAATTCAAAAAGCAATTGAAAACGGATTAATAACAGTTTCTCAACAAGAACTTTTTAAAGATAAAATAGAACAAATTTTAACTGATGAAAATTTGACTGATTTTTTTAACGGAAAAGGGACTGTTTATAATGAAGAAACGATTTTGAAAAATGGATATAAAAACCTAAAGCCAGACAGAGTTGTTGTTTATGATAATGATGTTTATCTTTTAGATTATAAAACCGGAGAAAAAAATCAAAAACACCAAAATCAAGTCAATGAATATGCTTTAGTGCTTCAAGAAATGAATTTTACAATTGCAAAAAAAGTATTAGTTTATATAGGAGAAAAAATAGAAGTTGTACTTTTGTAGCTTTTAGGAAATAAAATAATGATCAACCAAATAAACATTTAAAAATGTACGGTAAAATACAACAACACTTACAAAGCGAACTAAATTCTATTCAAGAAAATGGTTTGTTTAAAAAAGAAAGAATTATAACTACGCCACAAGGGGCAGAAATTAAGGTTTCGACAGGAGAAACAGTTTTAAACTTTTGTGCCAACAATTATTTAGGGCTTTCTTCTCACCCAGAAGTGGTTCAAGCGGCAAAAGATGCTTTAGATTCTCATGGATTCGGAATGTCTTCCGTTCGTTTCATTTGTGGAACTCAAGACATTCATAAAGAGTTAGAACAAAAAATAGCTGATTTTTATGGTACAGAAGACACTATTTTATACGCAGCTGCTTTTGATGCTAACGGTGGTGTTTTTGAACCTTTATTAGGTGAAGAAGATTGTATTATTTCTGACAGTTTAAATCATGCTTCTATTATTGATGGTGTACGTTTATGTAAAGCAGCGCGTTACCGTTATCAAAATAATGATATGGCCGATTTAGAAGCGCAACTTATTGTAGCTACAGAAAAAGGGCATCGTTTTAAATTAATTGTTACTGATGGGGTTTTCTCTATGGATGGATTAGTAGCGCCATTAGATAAAATTTGTGATTTAGCAGATAAATATGATGCATTAGTAATGGTTGATGAATGTCACGCTGCTGGTTTTATTGGTGCAACAGGAAAAGGTACATTAGAAGCTAAAAACGTAATGGGTCGAGTAGATATTATTACAGGAACGCTTGGAAAAGCACTTGGTGGTGCAATGGGCGGATACACAACGGCTAAAAAAGAAGTAATTGAAATTCTGCGTCAACGTTCTCGTCCGTATTTATTTTCAAATTCATTAGCTCCATCTATTGTTGGAGCTTCGTTGAAAGTTTTTGAACTGTTGAGAAAAGACACCTCTTTAAGAGATAAATTAGAATGGAATACTAATTACTTTAAAGAAGGAATGAAAAAGGCAGGGTTTGATATTATAGATGGGGATTCTGCAATTGTGCCAGTTATGCTTTATGATGCAAAATTAGCACAAAAAATGTCTGAAGAGTTGCTTAAAAAAGGGGTTTATGTTATTGGTTTCTTTTTTCCAGTAGTTCCAAAAGAAAAAGCGAGAATTAGAGTCCAGTTGTCAGCTGCTCATACACAAGAGCATTTAGATACCGCTATAAAAGCCTTTATTGAAGTTGGAAAAAACCTTAAAGTGATTTAAATTAATATTAGTAGTACTTTTTTTAACAAAATTTTTTGTAATTAAAAAAAAATGCTACTTTTGCTATAATTATAACGTATTGTAATTAAATTATAAAGTATGAAACATCTAAACAAATTATTTATTGCTGCTTTAATGTTTGCTGGAGTAACTTCGCAAGCACAAGATAGCAACAATCCGTGGGCTATCTCTTTTGGAGCTAATGCAGTTGACACTAAAATTAGTGCATCTTCGCCTATGAAACAACAATTCTCTGAGTATTTTAACGCACAAGAACACTGGAACATGATTCCTTCTGTTTCTTCTTTAACTGTGTCTAGATATGTAGGAGATAATTTTTCTTTTGGTTTAACAGGTTCTGTTAACAAAATCAAAAGAATGGTAAATAAAGTTCCTGGAACTTTGAATACTTATGAAGTAACTAATCCTGGTGATTTAAGCTATTATGGTGTTGATGCAGTAATTAAATACAGCTTCCAAGACATGATTAAGTCAAAAATTATTGACCCTTCTGCTCACGTAGGTGGTGGTTATACATTTTTTGGTGATGCTTCTGCAGGTACTGTTAATGGAGGTTTAGGTTTAACTTTTTGGTTAACTGAGCACGTTGGATTAAGTTTCCAATCTACTTACAAACATTCATTTGACGATACAAGAAACCCAAGTGTAGATGTTCCTACTCATGTTCAACATGTTGCAGGTCTTACTTTCAAATTTGGAGGTAAAGATACTGACGGAGATGGAATATATGACAAAGATGACGCATGTCCAGAAACTCCAGGTTTAAAAGAGTTTATGGGATGTCCTGATACTGATGGTGATAAAATTGCTGACAAAGACGATTCTTGTCCAGAAACTTTCGGTTTAGCTGAATTTAATGGATGTCCTGATACTGACGGAGATGGAATCGTTGATAACGAAGATGCTTGTCCAGAAGTAAAAGGTACTAAAATTATGAAAGGTTGTCCAGATGCTGACGGAGACGGAGTAGCTGATAAAGATGACAACTGTCCAGAAGTAAAAGGACCTGCTGCTAATGCTGGTTGTCCTTGGCCTGATACAGACGGAGATGGTGTTGCTGATAAAGATGACCAATGTCCAACTGTAGCTGGTACTGTTGCTAATAATGGATGTCCTGAAGTTTCTGATGAAGCTATCAAAAAATTAAATAGCTATGCTAAAACTATCTTGTTTAACTCTGGAAAATCTTCTTTCCAAAAACAAACTATGCCAGTTTTACAAGCAATTACTGCAATCTTAAAAGAGTATCCAAGTGCTAACTTCATGATTGAAGGTCACACAGATAGTCAAGGTTCAGATTCATTAAATCAAAAATTATCTGAAGATAGAGCTGCTGCTGTTAAAACTTACTTAGTTGAAAACGGAATTGATGCTGCTAGATTAACTTCAGCTGGTTTTGGTGAGTCTAAACCAATTGATTCTAACTCTACTTCTAAAGGAAGAGCTAATAACAGAAGAGTTGAAGTGAAATTAGTAAAATAATTTCTTCTAAAATATAAATTGAAAACGCCCTGATTATTCAGGGCGTTTTTTTATTTTTATAACATGAATGAAGCTCCTTTTTTAGACCAGTTGGCAAATCAAATAATAATTGATTTTCAACACAAGTTAAATGATATCCAAATTGTTTTGCCAAATAGAAGGGCAAAGGTGTTTTTGTTACAAAGTCTAAAAAATAAATTAACTACTACTGTATTTGCACCCAGAATAATTAGTATTGAAGATCTTGTAAATGATATTTCCGGTATACGACCTATAGATTCCATAGAAGTGTTGTTTGAGTTCTATGATGTGTATTTACAAATCACACCGAAAGAACAACAACAAACATTTGAGCTTTTTTCAAATTGGGCAAAAACATTACTTCAAGATTTCAATGAAATTGATCGATATTTAATTGACCCAAAAGTAGTTTTCTCATATCTAAAAGAAATTGAAGCGCTTAAAAGATGGGATTTAGAACCTATAGACAAAACATCTTTAATAAACACTCATCTTGAGTTCTGGAACAAACTTCCACTTTATTATGAAGCTTTTTACAAGCATCTTTTAAATAAAAAATGCGGCTATCAAGGATTGATTTATAGAGAAGCTGATAAAAAATGTAAATCTTTTGCCGAAGGTCTTGGCAACGAAATTATTGTGTTTGCTGGTTTTAATGCGTTAAACCAAGCAGAAGAAAGAATAGTCCAACATTTATTATATACTAATCAAGCTAAAATATATTGGGATATTGATGAAACGTTTTTAAAAGATCCGTATCATGATGCAGGATTGTTTATTAGAAGGTTTAAGAAAGATTGGAAAAACTATTCATCACAACCTTTTGAATGGATAACGAATTCTTTTAAAGAAGAAAAAAATATTCAAATTATTGGAACACCAAAATCGGTTGGTCAAGCAAAAATTGCAGGTAATATAATTGAAGAGTTGTCTAATAATGATGCAAACATTAACAAAACAGCATTGGTTTTAGGTGATGAGAATTTACTAATTCCAATTCTTTACGGGTTACCAAATACTATAGAAAGTCTAAATATTACAATGGGTTATTCAGGAAAGAATAATCCCGCTCAAATCTTAATTACAAAACTATTTAAGTTGCATTCCAATGCAATTAACAGAAATGAAAAAGCCTACACGCTTTACTATAAAGATGTTTTAGAAGTTTTAAATCATCCGTTGGTTGAATCTTACGTTAAGGTTTCGGAACTAATTTCAGTTATCAATGACAATAACTTCACTTTCTTTTCTCATGATACTTTAATACGACTTTATAACGAGAGATATCCTGACACAAATAATAAATTCTTCAACTTATTATTCGATAAATGGAATTCAAATTGTGACGAAGCTTTAAAAACACTTTCGTTAATTTTACTTGAAATTAAGGGGTTTTTGAGTAATGATGTTGAAGAAGAAAAAGTGTCTAAAACATTTGTTTATGCCATTTATAAAGTCATTAACAAGCTCATAAGTTATCAAGAAAAATACGGTAAAATAGATACAATTGAAACTTTACAAATCATTTACAAGCAAATATTAGATTTAGCTGAAGTTTCATTTGAAGGTGAGCCGTTATCAGGTTTACAGGTTATGGGTGTTTTAGAAAGTAGGGTTTTAGATTTTGAAAATGTAATTATTACATCTGTAAATGAAGGGAAATTTCCATCGGGTAAATCGCAAAATTCATTTATCCCTTACGATGTAAAACGCGAATTAGGTTTACCAACCTATAAAGAGAAAGATGCTATTTACAGCTACCATTTTTATCACTTATTAATGCGTGCAAAGAATATCTATTTACTATACAATACTGATAATGAAGGAATCGATGCTGGTGAAAAAAGCCGATTCTTGACCCAGTTAGAAATTGAGAAACAACCTAAGCATACTTTAACACACGAAATTTATAATGCTGTATTGCCCAAAACAGCATATGAAATAATGGAAATAGAGAAAACGCCAAAAGTTTTGGAACGTTTAAAAGAAATTGCAACTGATAAAGGTTTTTCTCCATCTTCGCTTACGAGTTATATTCGTAATCCTATGCAATTTTACTTTCAAAGAGTTTTGAGAATAAGAGATGTAGAAGAAGTAGAGGAAAGTGTTGCGGTAAATACATTGGGAACAATCATTCACGAAGCACTAGAAGAGCTTTACGAGCCTTTTGTTGGGATTTACCTAGCAGAACACCATATTGAAACAATGTTATCTAAAATTGAAGAAGTAACATTAAAACAATTTAAGATAGTTTATAAAGAAGGTGAAATTAAAAAAGGGAAAAACTTATTGGCTTTTGAAGTAGCCAAACGTAATATTTACAACTTTTTACTAACTGAAAAGAAAGCAATTCAAAATAATGATGCTATAAAGGTTATGTGTTTGGAAGCTCCCTTAGAAGTTATTATTGAACATGAGGATTTGCCTTATCCAGTTAAAATTGCTGGAAAAGTTGACCGAATTGAAGAACGAAACGGAAGCATTCGAATTATAGACTATAAATCAGGGAAAGTAGAGCAAAGACATTTACGCATTAATGATTTTGATGGCTTAACAACAAGTCTTAAGAACGAGAAAGTAATTCAGTTGCTTTGTTACGCAATGATGTTCCAAAACAGTGAAATGTTCCAAAATCAAGATATTCAAGCTGGAATTATTTCGTTTAAAAACATGAAAGAAGGCTTTATGCCTTTTGGAATTAGAAAAGGAAAGAATGCAATACCAGAAATTAATTCAGAAACTATTGAAGCATTTAAAATTGAATTAGTACATTTAATACTAGAAATTTTAGATAAAAATATCCCATTTAAAGAAACATTATAATAATATTTATGGATAAGTTAATTGATAAACTACATTTTTATTACGACACCATTTTACAAAATGCTCCAGGCTTTTTAATTGGTATTATTATATTAATTATAGGTTTTGCAATTGCTAATTTTGGAAAAAAATTCACACAAAATAAAATTAAATCTAAAGTTAAAAATACTTTATCCGGACTTTTCATTGCTCAAATAATCTCTGGAATTATAAAAATAATCACCATTGTTTTCTTTTTAGATTTAATAGGATTTCAAAACATTACATCAAAAATTTTGGCTGGAGCCGGAATTCTAACTTTTGTAGTTGGTTTTGCATTTAAAGATATTGGCGAAAATTTCCTTGCCGGAATTTTATTAGCGTTTAAAAGTCCGTTTAAAGAAAATGATTTAATCGAAACCGAAGCCGTTATTGGTTATGTAAAAGAACTTAGAATAAGGGAAACCATTATTAAAACTACCGATGGAAAAGATGTTTTTGTGCCTAATTCTCAAATATTAAAATCGCCTTTAATTAATTATACTATTGATGGTTTTCTAAGAAATGAATTCATGCTTGGTTTAGATTTTTCAAGTGATCTTTCAAAGGCGATAGAAGTAATAATTGAATCGGTTTCAAAAACAGAAGGCGTTTTACTTGGTGAGAAAAAACCAACGGTTATAATTGATGAATTTGCTGCAAGTACAATTAATTTAAAGGTGTTTTTCTGGCTAGACACGTTTAAAAGTTCGTCAAAAAGTTATCATTTAGGAGTTAGAACACAAGTAATGAAAAATACTTTGCAGACACTAACGGATAATGGTTTTTCACTTCCATCTTCTATTGTTGAAATCAAACAATATGAAGGTTAAACCTTCTTCAAAAAGCGCAATAAAACTTCGGCAAGTTCGTCTCTGTTTTCAATGTGACTCATATGTCCGTCATTGAAAGTAACCAATTCAACTTCCGAGTTTTCTACTTGGTCTTTTGTTTCTTCGTAGTCTAAAACAGGATCTTTTTTACCTAAAATCAGCATTTTTGGATAAGGCGTTAAATGCAATAAAACTTCTCTGTCGTTACGAATCTTCATGCCTTCTTGAGCCGCTACAATTCCTTGTAAAGGTGTTTTTAAAGCTTCTTCTTTAACTGCTTCGATTTCGTCAGTTAATCGGTCTCTGTTTTCTTCGCTGAACAAATTAGCAATTGCCATTCGTATTGCGGTAATGTAACTCTTCTTAACGGCTAAAATAGCTCTATCTCTATTCAGTTTTCGCTCTTCGCTATCTGCTCTTGAAGTGGAATTCATCAAAACCAAGCCTTTCATCATGTCTGGATATAATTCGGCGAAAGCCAAAGCAACATAGCCGCCCATAGAATGCCCAACTAAAACCACTTTTCGCAATTTTAATTCGTACAATACATGATGAACTGCGTCTGCCATATCTTCCATAGTGTGGACATAACCTATACAATCCGTTTCACCGTGACCTAACAAATCGACACAAATAACACGGTTTTTTTTAGCCAATTCAGGTACATGAACATGCCACATAGTAGAATTTTCTAAAAAACCGTGCAAAAGCACAATTGCAGTTCCTTTTCCTGTATCGGAATAGGCTATTTTAGTGTTTTTGTAAAAAATGTGTTTCAATGGGTTGTTAATAAGTTGGTACTGCAAAAATAAGGTTTAACCACAAAGCACACAAAGATTTTTCACAAAGTTCACAAAGAATCGTTTCTTGCAATCTTGTCATTTCGACAAAGGAGAAATCACACTAGTGAGATTCTTCCTTCTTCAGAACGACAACTTTGAGCATAAAAAAACGGTCCACATTTCAGCAAACCGTCTATTATCTATATTCTATTCTCTTTTTTCTAACTACGAATTCATTATTGATTCAATTTCTTCAATTTCGATAGGAATGTTACGCATTAAGTTAAAAGGCTCGCCATTGGCTTGAATTACAACATCATCTTCTAAACGAATTCCAAAACCTTCTTTCGGAATATAAATTCCTGGTTCAACAGTAAAAACCATGTTTGCCTGCATTGGCTCAAACAATAAGCCATAATCATGGGTGTCTAATCCCATGTGGTGAGAAGTTCCGTGCATGAAATATTTTTTATACGCTGGCCAATCTGGATTTTCATTTTGAACATCGGCTTTGTCTAATAATCCTAAACCTAATAATTCAGAAGTCATTAAATTACCAACTTCAACATGATATTCTTTCCATAAAGTTCCAGGAACTAATAATTTTGTAGCTTCATTTTTTACACGTAAAACAGCATTGTAAACCGCAGCTTGTCTTTCAGTAAATTTCCCCGATACAGGAATTGTTCTACTCATGTCACTAGAAAAATTAGCGTATTCTGCACCAACATCTAATAAAATTAGATCGCCAGCATTACATTGTTGGTTGTTTTCAATATAATGTAAAACGTTTGCGTTATTTCCTGAAGCAATAATTGGAGTATAAGCAAAACCTTTTGAGCGATTTCTTAAAAATTCGTGTGCAAATTCTGCTTCAATTTCATATTCCATTACATTTGGTTTCACGAACTGTAAAATTCGTCTAAATCCTTTTTCAGTAATGTCACATGCTTGTTGAATTAAATCTAATTCTTCACTTTCCTTAACCGAACGAATGCGTTGTAAAATAGGGTTTGATTTTTCTACTTTATGTGCTGGATAATCGTTTTTCCATTTTTTTATAAAACGAGCTTCACGCGTTTCCGTTTCAATAGTAGCTCTGTAATGTTCATTCGTATTAATGTACATGGTGTCGGCATACGACATTAATTCTTTTAACGTTTTATCAAAATCTTGTAACCAAATTACATTTTTAATTCCAGAAACTTCAAAAGCGCGTTCTTTGGTTAGTTTTTCACCCTCCCAAACGGCAATATGTTCATTCGTTTCTTTTAAAAATAAAATTTCACGTTGGTTTTCATATGGAGCATCTGGAAAAATCAACAAAATACTTTCTTCTTGGTCAACGCCGCTTAAGTAAAAAATATCTCTATGTTGAGCAAAAGGCAAAGTACTATCTGCTGAAACTGGGTAAATATCGTTTGAATTAAAAATAGCAAGTCCGTTTGGTTTCATTTGAGAAGCAAACTTTTTTCTATTTTTAATAAATAAGTCTTTGTCTATCTGATGGTATTTCATTTTCTTTAAATTAAGATAAAGTTCCAAAAATAATAACTTTAAAAGGATTAGTTGTTAATTCGAATGTAAAATTTACAAAATCTATTTTCAGATTAAATGATTAAACGGTATGTAAAATAAACTTGGAACACAGATTTAAGAAATTTTAAAATTTTTGGAATTTCTCTGATTTCTTGAATCTGTGTTCTGAAAATCACAAATAATGTTTATTTTTAGGTCAAATTTTAAAAAATGAAGAAAATAGTATTCTTGTTTTTATTTATTTCAAGTTTGACATTTGCACAAGACAATTTATTTACCAAAGTTGCTTTTAAAAATGTTGGACCAACAATTATGAGTGGTCGAATTGTTGATTTAGCAGTAAATCCTGAAAATCCAACCGAATTTTATGCTGCTTATGCTTCTGGAGGGCTTTGGTACACCAATAATAACGGAAATAGTTTTACTCCAGTTATGGATTCGGCTCCAACTTTAAACTGTGGTTCGGTTACGGTTGATTGGAAATCAGGAACTATATGGGTAGGAACAGGAGAGGTAAATGCTTCACGTTCTTCCTATTCAGGAATTGGTGTTTTAAAATCTTCAGATAAAGGAAAAACTTGGGAAAATTTAGGTCTACCTGAAAGTCACCATATCAGTAGAATTTTGGTTAACCCGATGAATAATAATGAAATTATCGTTGGAGTTGTAGGTCATTTATATACTAAGAACAAAGAAAGAGGAATTTACAAAACATTGGATGGTGGGAAAACTTGGAAACAAACACTTTTTGTAAATGATGAAACCGGAATTATTGATGTTGTGGTTAGTCCAAGTGATTTTAATATTCAATACGCTGCTGCTTGGCAAAAAGACAGGAAAGCATGGGATTTTAAAGGAAATGGAAAAGGTTCAGGAATTTATAAAAGTACAGATGCGGGTTCTACTTGGGACTTAGTTTCTGGTTCAGAAAGTGGATTTCCTGCAGATGAAGGAGTTGGTAGAATCGGACTTTTTGCAGTTAATAAAAATGTTGTTTATGCCGTTGTGGATAATCAAAATAAACGCCCAAATTCTAAAATAGAAAAGCCAAATGATGCCAATGCGGCTCTTTTTGAAACGGAAGTTATAGGTTGCGAATTATATAAATCTATTGATGGAGGAATTTCTTGGAAAAAAACGCATCATAATTTTATTGACGATTTGTATTACAGTTACGGTTATTATTTTGGAAATATAGCGGTCGATTTAACGAATGAAAATAGGATTTATCTTGGTGGCGTTCCGTTGATTTTTTCTGAAGATGGAGGGAAAACCTTTAAGTCAATTAGCAAAGAAAATGTTCATGCCGATCATCATGTAACGTGGATAAACCCAAAAAACCCTAATCATATCATTAACGGAAACGATGGTGGTGTTAACATTACATACGATAATGGAGAACATTGGTTCAAATGCAACAATCAAGCAGTTGGACAATTTTATGCAGTAAATGTAGATGATGAAAAACCGTATAATGTTTATGGCGGTTTGCAAGATAATGGAGTTTGGGTTGGCCCAAATAAATACGAACATTCATTAGATTGGCAACAAGAAGGTAAATATCCGTATGAATTTTTAATGGGTGGCGATGGAATGCAAGTGCAAATAGACAATCGCGATGCAAATATTGTGTATACAGGTTATCAGTTTGGGAACTATTATAGAATTGATAGAAAATCTGGTAAAAGAGATTTTATCACTCCTAAGGTTAAAAAAGAGGAAGAAGCATTGCGATTTAATTGGCAAACACCTATTTTATTATCATCTCACAACCAAGATATTTTATACATGGGATCTCAGTTTTTATATCGTTCAATGAATCAAGGTAAAAATTGGGAGAAAGTGTCTGGCGATTTAACAAAAGGAAAAGTAGAAGGAAATGTTGCTTTTGGAACAATTACAACAATTACAGAAAGCAGCTCTCAATTCGGATTATTATATGTTGGTTCAGATGATGGTCTAATACATGTTTCAAAAGATGGCGGAGTTAATTGGGTTAAAATTTCAGATAACCTACCTCAAGATCTATGGGTTTCAAGAATTGTTGCTTCAAAACACAAGAAAGAACGAGTTTACGCAACATTAAATGGTTATCGTAACGACGATTTTAAATCGTTTGCTTTTGTTTCCAATGATTATGGTGCAACGTGGGAAAATATTTCAAAAGGCTTGACTAATGCAGTAAATGTAATTGTTGAAGATTCAGAAAAAGAAAACATATTATATGTTGGAACTGATAATGGTTTGTTTATTTCTATTGATAAAGGTTTGTCTTGGCAAGATTTTTCTTCAGAAATGCCAAATGTTGCTGTTCATGACTTGGTTATTCAGGCTAAAGCCAAAGAATTAGTGGTTGCGACACATGGACGTTCCATATACAAAGTAAGTTTAGATAGAATTCAGGCTTTAGATGCGAAAATATTAGCGAAAGAAATACATGTTTTCGAATTAGACAAAATTAAAAAATCAGATCGCTGGGGCGATTCTTGGAGCTCTTGGTCTGAAACATTTGAACCAAAAGCAACTATTTCAGTGTATTCAAATTCTGAAAAAGTAGCGGTTCTAAATATTAGAAATGAAAAGAAGAAGTTGTTGTTTATGAAACAAGTTTCTTTGGTTAAGGGATTGAATTTTATTGAATATGATTTGTCTGTGGAAGAAAAATATTTAAAAAAGGAAAAAATTTCAAAAGCTAAAAATGCTAAATATTACTTGAATGAAGGAGTTTATTCTGTTGAAATTGAGGTGAATAAAACAAAATACAATTCAAAATTAATTATTGAAAAGGCTAAACAATAAAAAAATGTTAAATCCGTTATAAATTATAGCATGATTTTTGATTGTTTTAACATAAAATTACAAAACATGAGATTAAGACTTTTTTTAGCAACAATTTTACTCGGATTTATATCTTTTTCTTGTTCAGATAAAGACGATGTTTCTGTTGAACCACAATTAATCATTAAATTTAAGTTTGATCCTACTCAAGTGAGGTTAGACAATTTAGGCCAGCCATCAACTGTGTCTTCTGGTAACGCAGCTCAATCTCCTGTTTTTAATTCAATAAGCGCACATTACTTTGAATTAGCGCCAAATCAATATACAGCACTTGGTCAAGGTTCTGTATTGTATCATGCGCCAGAAACTATGGCTGGTGGCGATTTGGCTATTGATTTTAGTAGGGCTAAGATTGTAGGTGAAGATGAAATCTTTTTGTCAATTCCATTAAGTCAAATTCCTCAAGGAAATTACGAATACGTTCGTGTATCTCTTTCGTATCAAAATTATAATATTTCAGTTAGAAGTGGTTCTGTAGACTATACAGGTTCTTTAGAAAGCTTTGTGGGATATAATACTTATATAACAACACATTATATTGGCAACAACTCATTTCCTGTCAATGCAAATAAACTTCAAGGTTATTGGGCTTTTGGTTTACATGATTTGCCTTATGCGTCTTCAGGTCAAGCTCCACCAGGTGCAACAACGGTTCCAAACCCTATTGCATCAACTTCTCCAATTCCTTCAGGGTCATGTGTGGTTACTGGAAAATTTCAAAATAATTTGGTAATTACGAATAATGAAACTAGAGATATTCATGTAACACTTTCATTATCTAATAACAATAGTTTTGAATGGGAAGAAGTAACGGCAGACGGAAAATATGAACCATCTATTGGTGAAAATGTTGTAGATATGGGTTTAAGAGGTTTGATTCCTTCATTCGAAAGATAGAATGTTCTTTAAAACATTGATTTTCAACATAACTTAAACGTTTTTTAAATTCATTATAAATTAGCTTGAAAAGGTTGTAGTTGAAGCTAATATGCTGTATTTTTGTTTGGTTTTAAATAAAATTAGTACAATCAAATAAAAATTATGGCAAAATCAGCACTTCTAAAGTCGTCTATTGGTAAAAAATACTGGATGGCTCTTACAGGTTTATTCTTATGCTTGTTTTTGGCAGGACATTTAGCAGGAAATCTTCAATTAATTTTTGGAACGCCTCTACAGTTTAATGAATATGCATTATTCATGACTACAAATCCAGCCGTAAAACTGCTTTCTTATTTAACTTACATTTCTATTTTATTCCATGCTGTTGATGGAATTTTATTAGCAATTCAAAACAAAAAGGCCAGACCAATTGGTTATGCTAAAAATAATGCTGCCGCAAACAGTGGTTTTGCTTCTAGAAATATGGCAGTTTTAGGAACATTAATTTTGTTTTTTATAGCAACCCACATGGTTAACTTTTGGGCTAAAATGCATTTTACACAATTGCCTTTGCAGACTGTTTCAATTGGAGAAGGAGAGCAGAAATCTGAATTATACATAACAAGTGGCTGGGGGATTTCTAACTCAGGTCCTTATTCAGGAAAGTTTATTCCAGTTCAAGCAATTGACGGGAAAGATATTATTATTGAAGGGAATAGTTTTTATACTACTAATCCAATAAAAGTAAAATTTGCTGAAGGTTATAAAGATTTACATAAAATTACTTTTGCATTTTTTCAACATCCAAAAACAGGTTTAATTGCTACTATTGGTTATGTATTAGCAATGGTTGTTTTAGGTTTTCACTTATGGCATGGCTTTCAAAGTGCTTTTCAATCATTAGGTGTTAACAGCCCAAAAATAAATGGTTCAATTAAATTTTTTGGAAAAGCATTTGCGGTTGTTGTGCCGTTATTATTTGCTATTATTCCATTATATATTCACTTTATTAAATAAAATTTATCCGAAAAGATTATGGCTTTAGATTCTAAAATACCAAATGGTCCAATTTCTGATAAATGGACAGATTATAAAAACCACATTAACTTAGTAAACCCAGCTAATAAACGTAATATCGATATTATCGTTGTTGGAACAGGTTTAGCAGGTGGTTCTGCGGCTGCAACTCTTGCAGAATTAGGTTATAATGTAAAAGCATTTTGTTTCCAAGATTCTCCACGTCGTGCGCACTCTATTGCAGCACAAGGAGGTATCAATGCAGCAAAAAATTATCAAGGAGATGGTGATTCAACATTCCGTTTGTTTTATGATACTGTAAAAGGAGGAGATTATCGTGCTCGTGAAGCAAACGTACATCGTTTAGCGGAAGTTTCTGCTAATATCATTGATCAATGTGTAGCACAAGGTGTTCCATTTGCTCGTGATTATGGCGGATTATTAGATAACCGTTCGTTTGGAGGTGTATTAGTATCAAGAACTTTTTACGCTAAAGGACAAACAGGACAACAATTACTATTAGGAGCTTATTCGGCAATGAACCGTCAAATAGGTCGTGGTAAAATAAAAATGTATAACCGTCACGAAATGCTAGATTTAGTAAAAGTAGACGGAAAAGCAAGAGGAATTATTGCTCGTAACTTAGTTACAGGAGAGATTGAAAGACATTCAGCTCATGCTGTAGTAATTGCTTCAGGAGGTTATGGAAATGTTTTCTTTTTATCTACAAATGCAATGGGAAGTAATGCTACTGCAGCGTGGAAAATTCACAAAAAAGGAGCGTTTTTCGCAAACCCTTGTTATACACAAATTCATCCAACATGTATTCCAGTTTCTGGAGATCATCAGTCTAAATTAACGTTAATGTCTGAATCATTACGTAATGATGGACGTATTTGGGTTCCTAAAAAACTAGAAGATGCTCAAGCAATTCGTGAAGGAAAATTAAAGCCTACACAACTAGCTGAAGAAGATAGAGATTATTACTTAGAGCGTCGTTATCCTTCTTTTGGTAACTTAGTGCCTCGTGATGTTGCCTCTCGTGCTGCTAAAGAAAGATGTGATGCCGGATTTGGAGTAAATAAAACAGGAGAAGCTGTTTATTTGGACTTTGCTTCTGCAATTCAACGTTACGGTAAAGAACAAGCTAAAATCAAACATTTAGATGAAAATGATGCTGATTTAGTTAAACAATTAGGTACAGATGTAGTTGCTAATAAATACGGTAACTTATTCCAAATGTATGAGAAAATTGTAGACGAAAATCCGTACCAAACACCTATGATGATTTACCCTGCAGTTCACTATACAATGGGGGGAACTTGGGTAGATTATAACTTGCAAACTACAATTCCTGGTTGTTTCTCAATTGGAGAGTCTAACTTCTCTGATCATGGTGCAAATAGATTAGGTGCTTCTGCTTTAATGCAAGGTTTAGCAGATGGATATTTTGTTTTACCTTATACTATAGGTGATTATTTAGCTGCTGATATCCGTACAGGAAAAATTCCAACGGATACACCAGAGTTTGATGCTGCAGAAGAAAATGTGCGTCAACAATTAGAAAAATTCATTAATAATAACGGTACACATTCTGTAGATTATTTCCATAAGAAATTAGGAAAAATCATGTGGGATAAGGTTGGAATGGCGCGTAATGCTAAAGGACTTACTGAAGCAATCGAAGAAATTGCAGCTTTAAGAGAAGAGTTTTTTAAAGATGTTCGTGTTCCAGGAACTTTGGACAGTTTTAACCAAGAGTTAGAAAAAGCAATGCGTGTTGCCGATTTCATGGAATTAGGAGAATTATTCGCAAAAGATGCTTTACATAGAAACGAATCTTGTGGTGGTCACTTCCGTGAAGAATACCAAACAGAAGATGGTGAAGCAATGCGTGACGATGAAAACTTTGCTTATGTTGCTGCTTGGGAATACAAAGGGAAACCAAGTGAAGCTGTTTTACATAAAGAAGAGTTGAAATTTGAAAACATTAAACTAGTTCAAAGAAGTTATAAATAAAATTAGTCAAAGGTCGAAAGTTAAAAGTCTCTAAGAAGAAGACTTTTAAACTTTAGGCATTAAGACTTTTAAACTTAAAAGTATGAATCTTACATTAAAAATATGGCGTCAAAAAAACGCACAAGATAAAGGACAACTAGTTGATTATAAAATTAACGATGTTTCTCCAGATATGTCTTTCCTTGAAATGCTAGATGTATTAAATGACGAATTAATTGAAAAAGGTGATGAACCTGTTGCATTTGACCACGATTGTCGTGAAGGAATTTGCGGAATGTGTTCTTTATATATCAATGGTGAAGCACACGGACCAGATAGAGCGGTAACTACTTGTCAATTGCACATGCGTATGTTTAAAGATGGCGATACTATTTATATAGAGCCATTTAGAGCAAAAGCATTCCCAGTTGTAAAAGACTTAGTAGTTGACAGGAGTTCATTTGATAGAATTCAACACGTAGGTGGTTTTATTTCTGTGAATACTTCAGGAAATACACAAGACGCTAACAATATTCCAATTAACAAAAAAGATGCAGACGATGCTTTCGATGCGGCAACTTGTATTGGTTGTGGTGCTTGTGTAGCCACTTGTAAAAACTCATCTGCAATGTTATTTGTGGCTGCAAAAGTTTCTCAATTTGCTTTATTACCACAAGGAAAAGTGGAAGCGGCAGACCGTGTAATGAACATGGTAAACCAAATGGATGCTGAAGGTTTCGGTAACTGTACTAATACTGGAGCTTGTGAAGTAGAATGTCCTAAAGGAATTTCTCTTGAAAACATTGCTCGTATGAACAGAGAATATTTAAAAGCTAGTTTATAATAGTTTTGAATAAATAATTACTAAAAACGTCCTGTATATGCAGGACGTTTTTTATTTTTATGGAAAATATAATTCGCCTTAATAGAAAGTAATATTTATGTTTAATCGATTACAATTTTCGCCTGCTTTTAATAAAGCAATAGCTTTGTTTTTTACTTTTTTCATGATTGTATCGTGTAATAATAAATACGAGACCAAAGAATATTATGATTCAAATGATAATTTAGACTCAGTAGTTTCTTATAATGATAATTTAGAGAAATCTGTTATTATCATAAAAGATGAAAATACAAAATATGTTAAGTCTTATCATGAAAATGGTAAAATGTCTTATGAAGGAGTGTACTATAAAAAGTTAAAGAATGGCTTTTGGAAATATTACGATAATGAGGGCGTTCTTGACAAGGCTTTTGAATATAAAAACATTTGTGGAGAGCAACATACAAATCAAGTAATTTATTTTACAAAAACTGGTGATACCATTAAAAATAAAAGCAATTTTGTTAAAATTGAGTATAAGGAAAACTTAAAAATTAATGAGATAACAAGGATTCTTTTTAAATACCATAGAGTGCTAAGTAAAAAAAGTAAATTAGAATTGGTTTTTTCTCAGGATTTTAATGAATATTTTTCCAATATAGATTCAGTAGAAAAAACGAATCTTTTTACAAATGTAGACGGTTTTTTAATTAAGATGAAATACATAAGTGCTGGAAAAAGAATTATCAGAGGATATATTAAAGAGTTTGAGGATCGTTCATATGATAGTTTAAAAGATGAAACAACAATAGCAGAAAGATTTGTATATTTTGAAATGTCTTTTGATGTTAAATAGAGTAAACAACATTAAAAAAGAATTCAAATGGAAATAGCAATTATTCAAACTGATTTAATTTGGGAAAACCCAAAGAAAAACAGAACACAATTTGATCAAAAAATGGAAGCAATTAAACAACCAGTTGATTTAATTGTATTGCCAGAAATGTTTTCTACTGGTTTTACAATGTTTCCAAATGATTTAGCGGAATCTATGAACGGTGAAACTGTTCGTTGGATGCAAGAAGTTGCTAAAACAAAACAAACAGCTATTTGCGGAAGTATTATTGTTGAAGAAAATGCAAATTTCTATAACCGACTTGTTTTTGTGCATCCAAACGGGAAAATTGAAACCTATGATAAAAGGCATTTGTTTTCTTTAGCTGGCGAACACGAACAATATACTCAAGGAGCTAAAAAAGTAATTATTGAATATAAAGGTTGGAAAATTTGTCCGCAAATATGTTACGACTTGCGATTCCCTGTTTTCAGTAGGAATATTGAAGAATACGATTTGTTAATCTATGTTGCCAATTGGCCAAAGCCAAGAATTACGGCTTGGGGTGCTTTATTAAAAGCTAGAGCAATAGAAAACATGAGTTTTGTTATTGGTGTTAACCGAGTAGGATTAGATGGAAATAAACACGAATATGTAGGTCATTCTGTTGTACACGATGAACTTGGAAATTCAATTGTTGAAGCAAATGAAAATGAAGGTGTTTTTATTGCTACTTTAGATAAATCTAAAATGATTCAAACTAGAGAAAAGCTGAATTTTTTAAATGATAGAGATGATTTTTCAATTAATCTAGGATAAAATCTTGGTCTACATCCCAATTGGCTCTTACATCAACTGTTTTTGAATAGTATTTTACTTCTTCGGCTTGACGTTTTTCTAAATAATCGCCTGTATCCCAATAACCGTTTTTATTATCGTCGTATATTACACGAAGTGAATACACATTCGGTTCAATTAAATCAAATCGTAAAAAATCTTCTCCGTTTGAAATGGAAGAAGCAATTACATCGCCTTTTGCATTTAATATTTCTAAAATAAGCGGATATCTTTTCGCATTTTTTAAGTTTACCTTTAAATTTCCATAATCAGAATACGATTTGGTACTTAATTTATAACTTAAAGTATCATTCTTTGTGTCGTAAAAATCTATAATTGCACCTGGCAATAATTGTAAATTATATTTTTGTTCTTCTTCTTTTTGAAAATCAAACACAACTTTTTGATTAAATTCATCATAAGCAGTTGTGAATTTAACTGAAACAGAGTCTTTATTCAATAACGTTATTTTAGAATTATCAATTTTAGTAATAGGAGTTTTGGTAAGTAAAGTCAGTTTGTCTCTAAAGGGTAGATTATTGCTTTGTAAAACATCGATTTTTAAGGAATCGGTTGTTTTTAATTCTCTAACTTTTGTTTTGAATGTTTTAGTAAAAGCTCCATTTTCAACTTTAAATTGCAAAGAATCTGCTTTGATGTTTGGAATAAATAATTGAACAGAATCTTTATTTTTTTCTGGATATTTGGTTACTATTACTGGAACTTTCTCGCTGCCATTGAAGGCTGTAACTTTTACATTTTGATTGTTTCCTTGAGTGGCTAATAAAAACTTATTGGTTGACTCTTGAGATACTTTAGTCGCTTTAAATTTTTCAACTTCTTTAAATAATTCCAATTGATATAAAGTGTCATTTGGTAAAGAAATCGTTTCTTTTAAAAACCCAATTTTATCTGACTTCGGATTAAATTTAAAGTTGTTATTTGCATCTTTAAGCGCAATGATTTTATAATCTCCAGCTTTTAAGTTTTCTAAGGCAAATACTTTTAAGCTGTCTAATGTATTTGTTACATAAAGGGGATTTTCTTTATAAACAGTAGAGTCATTAAATGTCTTTGCGTCATACAATTGTATAGAAACAAAATTGTCAACCTTCTGCTCATATGCATCTTTAATTTTCCCCATTAATGTTAATGAATCGATATATGTTCCTGTTGAGAAAATATATTTAAATTGAGAATAAGGATTACTCTCGTTATTGTCTATTATACTTTGGCCAAAATTAAAGCTATAAGTTGTGTTTTCTTGTAAAGTGTCTAAAATTTTAATAGAAATAAATTTACTAGCACTTCCTTGAGGAACAATTATAGGTTTTCTCTTCATGGGAGGCGAAATAATCAATTGTTTGTTGATGTCTTTTACCTTTATAAGTTCGTTAAAAGTTATTTTAATTTCTTTTCCGCTGAAATTTGTTGCATAATTTTCAGGAAAACTGTTTGTGATTTTTGGTGCAATTGTGTCTTTTGCTCCACCAGTTATTGTTCCCCTTTTAGCACAACTTGTTAAGGTGAAAATTATTCCAAAAATTGTTGAAAGTAAAATAAAATAAATTCTTTTCATATATAATCTTAATTCTAAAGCAAAATAACAACTATAATTATAGTAAACATAATTTTTTATTTTTTTTTATGATTGTGTGTAGGCTATAGTAATAATACTAATTTTTGAATTAGGAATTCTCAATAATGCTTTAGCGCAAAGCTCCAAAGTAGCTCCAGATGTAATAACATCATCAATAATCAAAAAGTGTTTTCCAGAATAATGTTCGTTATAATTTATGTCGAAAATGTTTTGAACATTTTCCTGTCTTTCGTTTTTAGATTTTTTGGTTTGTGTTTTGTTGTATTTAGTTCTAATAAGCAACTCCTTATTATATGGAATATGAGTTACTGCTGATAATGACTTACAAAAGCTATCTACTTGATTGTAACTTCTTTCCTTGAGTCTTTTTTGATGTAACGGAACAGGAATAATATAATTAATGTTTTTGGTTATTTCTAGATTTTTTATATCATTCCCATACCATTCTCCTAGTAAATGGCCAATTTCTTCTTTACCTTTGTATTTTAAATTGTGAATTAATTTTTGAACAATTCCTTTTTTATGAAAATACAACATTGAAGCACCAAACTCTAAATTTAATATTCCATAAAATTTTTTTGTTGTATCATTGCTTTTAATTAAATGATGATTTGTTAAGGGCAAATTATGACGGCAAGTTGAACAGATAATTTCTTCATTTAATAATAAAAGATTATTACAACCATAACAAAGTTCAGGAAAAATTAATTTCAACAGATTTTTTAGCATTTTATCGAAAATTAAATTTAAGTATCTAAAAATAGACTTAATTTATATCAAAATTTTAACATATGACCTTAAAGAAAAATAATGTATTAAAACTAAGCGCGCTGATATTGGGCATGCTTTTGCTTTTTTCATTATTTAATTTTTACAAAGTAACTTCAAATTTTGACAATTTTAAAGAAAAATCGGCAGTTGAAAGTAAATTAAAGCAAAGTCAGTTAGATGAAATTTTAGAAAAATACGACTCCTTAAAATCTTTTACTAAAAACAATGATGCTTCCTTAGTAAATAGCGTTAACAGTAAAGAAAATAAAATTGTTGAGTTTCAAAATGAGAATGTAAATAATTCAGATGAGAAAGCTATCAATTCTCAAATTCAAATTTTAAGAAATACAATTCAAAACGACTCTAAAGAAGTTGTTTTACTGAATAAAAAAATAAGCTTTGATAAAAAAACTTTGAGCAATTTAGAGTCTTTAAAACAGAAAGAAATTAAAATTAATGCAGATAAGCTTTCGGTAATTAATATAAATGCTAGAGGGGTTAAAATTATAACTGATAAATACTCTAGGGTGAGTAGTAATGTAAAAATACAACAATTAAGAGTTTGTTTTACTGTTGAAGGCAATGAGTTTATAAAAAAAGGAGAGAAAAAGTTTTATATTCAAGTTGTTAATCCTAGAAATCAAATTATATCTACAGAAAGTACATTTATAGAATTAAAAGATGTTAAATTAATTTATAGTGCAAAAGTAGAAGCAAACTACACTCAAAAAGATATTGATATTTGTACTTATGTTGATCTTGAAAAAAGTAAGACTATTAAGGGTAAATACAAGATTAACGTTTATAATGAATTTTCAAAAATTGGCACTGCAGTTTTTGACCACAACTAAGAATAATTTAATTATTCAATTCTATTTCTTTTTTCCAATTCTACTTTTTACTTTTGCACCATGGCAAAACAAGATGATTTATTTAAAAATGTAGTTTCGCATGCAAAAGAATACGGATATATATTTCCGTCAAGCGAAATATACGATGGTTTAAGTGCGGTTTATGACTATGCACAAAACGGTGTCGAACTTAAGAAAAACATCCGTGAATACTGGTGGAAATCTATGGTGCAAATGCACGAAAATATTGTAGGTATTGATGCTTCTATTTTTATGCACCCTACAACATGGAAGGCTTCGGGGCACGTAGATGCATTTAGCGACCCATTAATTGATAATAAAGATTCTAAGAAAAGATATCGTGCAGATGTTTTAATTGAAGACTATGCGGAAAAAATCAACATCAAAGCTCAAAAAGAAATAGAAAAAGCAAGAGCTCGATTTGGAGAAGCTTTTAATGAAGAAGAGTTTATAACTACAAACGGAAGAGTTGTAGAATATTTAGCAAAGAAAAACGAAATTTTACAACGCATGGCAAGATCTCTTGAGAAAGACGATTTAGCAGATGTGAAATCTCTAATTGAAGAGTTAGGGATTGCTTGTCCTGATTCTGGTTCAAAAAACTGGACAGAAGTTCGTCAGTTTAACTTAATGTTTGCAACTAAACTTGGTGCTTCTGCAGATACAGCGATGGATTTGTATTTACGTCCTGAAACCGCACAAGGGATATTTGTAAACTTCTTAAACGTGCAAAAAACAGGAAGAATGAAAATTCCTTTTGGAATTGCTCAAACAGGAAAAGCATTTAGAAATGAAATTGTTGCAAGACAATTTATTTTTAGAATGCGTGAGTTTGAACAAATGGAAATGCAATTTTTTGTAAAGCCAGGGGAAGAAATGAAATATTACGAGTTTTGGAAAGAAACGCGTTTAAAATGGCATTTGTCTTTAGGTTTAGGTAAAGAAAATTACCGTTTTCATGACCACGAAAAATTAGCACATTATGCAAATGCTGCAGCTGATATTGAGTTTAACTTCCCATTCGGATTTAAAGAATTAGAAGGAATTCACTCAAGAACAGATTTTGATTTAAAAGCACACGAAGAATTTTCAGGTAAAAAATTACAATTTTTCGATAACGAAACCAATTCTAGTTATGTTCCTTATGTAGTAGAAACTTCTGTAGGTTTAGACAGAATGTTTTTATCGGTTTTCTCAAAAGCATTACAAGAAGAAACATTAGAGGATGGTTCTACAAGAACAGTTCTTCGTTTGCCATCTGTTTTAGCGCCAACAAAAGCAGCAATTCTTCCTTTAGTAAAGAAAGACGGTTTGCCAGAAGTAGCTAGAGAAATTATTGATGAGTTGAAATGGGATTTCAATGTAGCTTATGATGAAAAAGATGCGGTAGGTCGTCGTTATAGAAGACAAGATGCGCTAGGAACACCATTTTGTATTACTGTAGATCATCAAACGTTGGAAGATAAAACAGTTACTATTCGTCATAGAGATTCTATGAAACAAGATAGGGTTGCTATTTCTGAATTAAGAACTATTATTAATGATGAAGTTTCAATGCGGAATTGGTTGATGAAAATGTAATTTCAAAGCCATAAAAATCAAAAAAAATCCAGAAATTCAATTGAATTTCTGGATTTTCTATTTTTTACTAATCACTAATCACTAATCACTAACTTTCCTCTTTCATAGCATTCCATCCTCGCGCTTTCAATGGAATTTTAGTGTTGGCTCTGGTAATTAAATGCGTGCCTTCTTTTTCTTCAGTCATATGGCCAATTACTGTAAAATTAGGATTTGCTTTAATTTTGTCATAATCATCCATTTTTATGGTGAAAAGTAACTCATAATCTTCACCACCACTTAAAGCAATAGTTGTAATGTCAATATTGAACTCTTCACAAACATCAATTAATTGTGGGTCAACAGGTATTTTTTCTTCATATAAATTACAGCCAACACCACTTTGTTTACAGATATGTAAAACTTCAGAAGAAAGTCCGTCTGAAATATCAATCATTGAAGTAGGTTGTAATTCTAATTTTTCAAATAATTCCTTGACATCTTTTCGAGCCTCTGGTTTTAGTTGACGTTCAATTAAATAAGTGTAAGCATCTAAGTCTGGTTGGTTGTTTGGATTCACCTGAAAAACTTGTTTTTCGCGTTCTAAAACTTGTAATCCCATATAAGCAGCGCCAACATCGCCAGTTACGACTAGTAAATCAGTTGCTTTTGCGCCATTTCTATAGGTAATTTCATTTAAGTTAGCTTCGCCAATTGCAGTAATGCTAATAATTAAACCTTTTTGTGAAGAAGTAGTATCGCCACCAATAACATCAACATTATATATTTGAGAAGCAAGTGTAATTCCTGCAAATAATTCTTCTAGTGCTTCAAGAGGAAATCTGTTAGAAACTGCTATAGAAACTGTAATTTGAGTTGCTTTCGCGTTCATTGCAAAAATATCAGATACATTTGCAACAACAGCTTTATAACCTAAATGTTTTAAAGGCATATAGCTTAGGTCAAAATGGACACCTTCTATTAACAAATCAGTAGAAACAACTACTTTTTTATCTTTAAAGTCTAAAACAGCAGCGTCATCTCCAATACTTTTAATTGTAGACTCTTGATTTATTTTAAAGTGCTTAGTTAGGTGTTCTATTAGGCCAAATTCACCTAAATTAGATAAACTTGTTTTGTTATTGTTTTTATTTTCTAACATTCAATTACTTTTTTGCAAAGATAGGTATTGCATTTAAAACAATTAGTTTAGAGATGTTTTTTTATGAATTTAACTCATTTAGTTTTTCATAAATTAAGTTTGTTTCAAAGCCTCTTCTTAAAAAATAGTCAATAAATTTTTTGTTTTTTTTAGCGCCTTGTTTTTCTTTAATTGTTTCCCAATGTTTCTCTGCTAAAGAATTAAATTTCTCTAAATAATTTTCATCATTAATTTCTTTTAGAGCAATTTCAATAAGTCTTGAAGATATATTTCTAAATTTCAATTCAGTTTTAATTCTATTTCTTCCCCAGTTTTTATAATTGTGTTTTCCACGAGTAAAACTACATGCAAATCGTTCTTCATTTACATAATTATTCTCAATAAGATGTATTAATATCTCTTCTTTAGCTGCTGGAATTAAAAAAAAACTATTTAATTTTTCATCAATTTCTTTAAAACATCTTTCTTGATAAACGCAATAATACTCTAGCTTTTGCTTGATTTCCTGTAAGTTGTAACTGTCTTTTTTGTTGATTTTCAATTTCTTAACTTTTTAATAACAACTAAAACATTTTATCTGTAATAAATATTAATTTATCTTTGTAGGCTGTTTAAATTTTTAACAACTATGTCCGCATAGCAAATTTAATTTAAAATTATGAAATTAAGATTACTGTTATTAACCTTTTTATTTACAACCTTTTCTTGGGGGCAAGTTATAATTACTTCTGATGGGTTGAATAATTCAACAACATTGTTTACTCTTTCAGGAGGGGCTTATTACACTGGTAATTCAGCAGCTGGGGATAGACCGGCTACTTCTCCTTTTGCTTCAGAAGGAACCCATTCTAGAGGAGTTTCAAATTCAACTGCAACATTAACTAGTTCAGATATAAATTCAACAGGGTATACTTCTATTACTGCCACATTTAAGTTGGCCTCTTTTTCTATTGGATCAACTGGTAATGGCGCAGATGGCGCAGATGCAGTAACTGTTGAAATCAGCCCAGATGGTGGGGCTTCGTGGTTTAGTACAGTTAGGGTTTTAGGGAATTCAAACGCATATTGGGATTATGCAGCTACAGGTAATGCAACAACAGCATATGATGGTAATGTAACTCCAGTTGATTTTGCTCCTGCAGGGGGTGGTTCGAGAACAACAGATGGATTCTCAAATGTTGAGATTACAGGTTTACCATCTGTTTCAAATTTAAGAGTTAGAATAACACTTTTTAATAATAGTGCTAATGAAAGATGGCTTATAGATGATTTTAAAGTGCAAGGGATTGTTGCAACACCGTCACCAGAAATAAACTTACAAGGAAATTCAATTTCAATAACTTCAGGAGATGTAACACCTTCTTTGGCTGATCATACCGATTTTGGGTCAACACCTACCATAGGAGGAACAATAGTACGCACCTTTACAATTCAAAATACAGGAACCGCTGTTTTAAATGTCGGTTCTATATCTTTTAGCGGTGCAAATGCAGCAGATTTTACTGTTACTAGTGCTCCGTCTGCAACAGTTTCTACAAGTGGTTCCACAACTTTTCAAGTTACTTTTGATCCGTCTGCAGATGGTTTAAGAAATGCTACAATTAGTATTGTGAATAATGATAGTGATGAGAATCCATATACTTTTGCAATTCAAGGAAATGGAATTAGTGCTCCAGTAATTACTAGTAGTTTAACTGCCTCTGGTAATCAAGGATTACCTTTTTCCTACACAATTATTGCTACTAATACACCAACAAGTTATAATGCTACCGGTTTACCAGCTGGTTTGACTATAAATACTTCAACAGGGGTAATCTCAGGAACACCATCGGTAATGGGCTCGTTTAATGTCACAATTACTGCGACTAATGCAGCTGGTTCTGATAACCAAGTTTTGGTTATTACTTTAAGTGCAGGTCCATGTTTAAACCAATCAACATTTACAGCTACTCCAGCAGGATGGTCCGCAACAAGTGTCACTTATGCATCGAATGAAGCTGTTTTTGGAAGCAATTCGGGTGAATTAGCAACAATAGCTATTTCAAATCCTGCAAGTTTAACATTTGATTTGAGAAGAACAGGTAATACTAGCCTTAAAGATTTATTAATTGAAATTTCAACTACAACTCAAGGAGGTGCTTATACGACAATTGCAACTTATAATCATGGTAATATTACATCTGGTGGAACTACAATGTGTACTGTAGATCTTTCTTCTTATACTGCGTTTTCAAATGTGTATATAAAGTTCAGAAAAGTATCTTCAACAACTTCTCCTTGGTATATACAAAACATAAGTGTTTATTGTGGGTCTCCTATTTTTCCGGAGATTGCCGTTATAGGTAATGGTACAATAATTGCCGATGGAGATACAACTCCAACTTTGACAGATGATACCGACTTTGGTAGTGCTTTGGTTGGGAATACAGTTGCAAATACATTTACAATTGAGAATTCAGGTGTAGATCCTTTAACATTGACGGGGCTGTCTCCTTATGTTATTGTCTCTGGAGCAAATGCTGCGGATTTTAGTGTTTCAATTGTTCCTTCTGCAACTATTGCTGCTAGTGGATCAACTACTTTTGAAATAACATTTCAGCCTTCAGCTTTAGGATTAAGAACAGCTACTTTATCTATTGACAATAATGATGCAGACGAGAATCCATATAATTTTAATATTCAAGGTCAAGGAATTACTTGTACACCAACTTTATCAGTAAGTGCAATTTCTCCTACATCTGGCCCAGTAAATACAATAGTGACAATCACTGGTTCTGGGTTTTTAACTGCAAGTAATGTTCGTTTTGGAGCCTTAAATGCTGTTTTTACAATTGTATCTGATACGCAAATTCAAGCGACTGTTCCTGCAAATGCTACATCTGGAAATATTGTAATTCAAGATTCACTAGGTTGTGATTTGTCATATTCTACATTTACCGTTATTAAAGAAGATAAAACTACTTGTGATCCTGCTGCTGTAGGAATAACAGAATTATTTATTTCGGAAGTTACGGATGCTTCTACGGGCTCACTATCTTATATTGAAATATTTAACGCTACTGCATCTACAGTTGATATGACAGATTATGAAATTTACATTAGAAATAACGGTAATCCAACGGGTGATGATATTCCTTTAACTGGAACTTTAGCTCCTGGAGACTCTTTTACTTTAGCTACAAGTGTAGGTACTGCATGTGGTGTATCGGGTGGAGATGGGACATTAGCAGATCAAAATGATGTTTCAAGTGGTGTTAATAATAATGATTGTATTCACTTGGCAAAGCTAGGTACTATAATTGATACTTGGGGTGTTTGTGACGGTTCAAGTTGGATTAATGCTCTTGGGCTTGGATCTGCTGGTTATGATTTTAAAAGAAAAGCAACCGCAACTCCTTTACCAAGTACAACTTTTGTGTCAACAGATTGGGATATTATTGATTTTGATAGTTGTAGTGATGATTATTCTTTAATTGATAGTTATGAAGGAATTCGTAACCCGCCTTTAACAACATCTCCAGCTTATGCTTATAATTGCGGGACTAATAGTGTAGTCTTAAGTGTAGTAGGGACTGAAGCTGTGGCTGGAGGTTCTGGATTAACATATCAATGGTTTGTTAATGTGCCAGGAACAGCTGGATGGACGTTATTGACCAATGGAGGGGTGTATTCTAATGTTGCAACGGCAGATATGACAATCTCAAATCTTACAGGATTAGAAGGTTATCAATATTATTGTCAAGTAATGGAAGATACTGCAACGTGTTTTGTTGCTTCTAATGCAATTATCATAGGTGTTGGAGGGAGTTCAACTACATGGAACGGGTTGGTTTGGAGTAATGGCGTTCCAACTTCTACTTCTTTTGCAACAATTAATGGAAATTATGATACTACACTTAATGGTAATATTGAGTGTTGTAGTTTATTGGTAAATAACGGATTTACTTTAGATATTCAAGATAATACATATGTTGAAATTCAATATAATTTAACTGTGAACGGAACTTTAAATGTTCTAAATAATGGTTCTTTGGTTCAGGTTGAAGATTCGGGAATTAATACAGGGAATATTTCTTATCAAAGAATTGCTTCTGTAAAATTACAAGATTATGTGTATTGGTCATCTCCAGTTTCAGGTTTTGACGTAAACTCAATTTCCCCTTCAACGCCAGCATATTACCATTGGTTTTGGAACCCAACTTTTGCCAATCCAAATGGAGGTCAAGGATATTGGGTAAATGCTTCAGCTAATATGGATGCGGGAATAGGATATATTGTTAGAGCGCCAAACGGTTTTAGTAATGCGGTTAATCAGAACTGGATAGCTTTATTTAATAATGGAGTTCCAAATAATGGAATATTTACACCAAATATTTCTAGAGGAAATAATTTAGGTTCAGGCTCAGCTGGTCCAAATGGAATAGTCAGAACAGATACAGACGATAATTGGAATCTTTTAGGAAATCCATACCCTTCTGCAATAAGTATTAATTCATTTTTAACTACAAATACAAATATAGATGGTTTTGTAAGGTTATGGACACATGGTACATTGCCAGGAACAGTTATTTCAGATCCTTTTTATGATAATTTTGTTTCTAACTATACTGCTAGTGATTATATTGCAATAAATGGAGCAGGTGCAACAAGCGGGCCAGGTACATTAAGTGTAATAGGCGGCGGTCAAGGGTTTTTTGTGCTAATGAATGCTGGAGCTGCAACTTCTGAAATAGTTACGTTTAATAATTCTATGAGGGATAAATCGTATTCTAATAGTCAGTTTTACAGAACTACAAATAGTGTGAGTAATGTTGAGGTTTCTAAAAGTAGAATTTGGCTAGATTTTACTTCTCCGAGCAATGAAGTAACAAGGATGTTAGTTGCCTATATTGACGATGCTACTAATCAAAGAGATAGAATGTATGATGCTTTAACTGATTATAAAAGTTCACAAAATTTTTATTCACTAATAGGGAGTGATGTTTTTGCAATACAAGGTAGAGCTCCGTTTGTTGTAGAGGATAAAGTTTCTGTTGGATTTAAAACTTCAGTTACAGGGGCACATAGCATTTCAATTGCTAGTTTGGAAGGTCTTTTTGAAAGAGGACAAAACATTTACTTAGAAGATAAAGATTTAAATGTAATCCATGATTTAAAGCAAAACCCATATAGTTTTTATGCATTGTCAGGGATTTATAATGAAAGATTTGTCTTGAGATATACAGATGAAAGATTAAATAATGAGGATCTTGAATTAAATGAAAATGAATTGTATGTAATTTCAGACCAAAATATTCAAATAATTTCAAATACTGAAGCAATAAAAAGTATAGAGATGTTTGATATTCTTGGAAGAAAATTAATTTCCAGAAGAGATATTAATTCTAATTCTGTCGTTGTAGATGAAATTATAAAATCAAATAATGCATTAATAATAAATATTATTTTAAGTAATAATGTTAAAATAAATCGAAAAATTCTATTTTAGATAGACTTTGTCATATAATTATTTTAAAAGCAATTCTGAAAAGAGTTGCTTTTTTGCTTTTTTTAATTATATTTGTTAGCTGATTATTAACCAAATCCCCAAAAATGAAAAAAACTTTACTTAACCTATTGGTCTTGTTTTTGTTTCAATTTTCTTTTGCTCAAAATAATGCGTGGAAAAAAAGCACTTTTGAAAAAAAGATGAACTTAAAAATATCACAACTCAATAATAATGAGAATTTACCAAGTGAATTTGAATTGTTTGAATTGAATTTTGATGATTTTAAAAAATCATTAAAAGGCGCTCCAAAGCGTTCTCAAAACCTTGCGGGGAAAATTATATCAATCCCTAATTCTTCAGGTAGTTTTGAGAGATTTGAAATTTTTGAACTTTCAAATTTTGAAGAAGATTTGCAAGCATTATTTCCAGAAATCCGTGCTTATGTTGGTAGAGGTTTAGATGATGTATATGCTCAAATTAGAATTAGTGTAGACGGAAAGGGGTTACAAACTATGGTATTAAGAGCTGATAAGGGTTCAGAATATATTGATTCTTTTTCTTCAGATAGAAAATTATACTCAGTTTATAAATCTTCTAGAACGAAAGGGAAGTTACCATTTACTTGTTCTACAACTGATGCTGGAATTTCTCAAGAATTATTAGATAGAGCTAGTGAAGTACAAAGGTCTAGTTCTGGAGAATTATTGGTTTTTAGATTAGCTATGTCAGTTACACCTGAGTATACTACTATTCAGCATACTCGATTAGGGTTAGCAACTCCTAAAACAAGTGCATTGTCAGCAATTAATACAACAATGACAAGAGTTAATGGTGTTTTTGAAACTGATTTTGCAATTCGCATGAACATGATAAATAATATGACAATTATTTATGATGGTTCTGTTGCCGATCCTTATGGTGCAACAGATGCAAATTATAATTCAGAATTACAATCTACTTTAACTTCAGTTGTTGGAGAAGCTAACTATGACGTGGGTCACCTTATGGGTGGATATGGCGGAAATGGTAATGCTGGTTGTATTGGTTGTGTTTGTGTAAATGGACAAAAAGGTAGTGGGTATACCACAAGTACAGTTCCTTATAGCGACACATTTGACATTGATTACGTTGCACACGAGATTGGACATCAATTTGGTGCAAATCACACATTTTCACACGGTAGTGAAGGTACGGGTGTAAATAAAGAGGTTGGTTCAGGTGTTACCGTAATGGGTTATGCGGGGATTACTGCTTATGACACACATTCAAATTCTATTGATGTTTTTCATTCAGCTAGTATTGCACAAGTTCAAGCAAATATGGTGGGAAAAACATGTCCAACAAGAAGTGCTATTACTCATTCAGCCCCTGTTGTTAATGCAGGTGGGAATTGGACTATTCCAATAAGTACTCCTTTTGTTTTAACTGGGTCTGCAACAGATGCTGGCGGAGCAAGTGGCTTAACTTATACTTGGGAACAAAATGACAATGTTGGAACTCAAACGGGTGCGAATAGTGGTGCTAGAGAAAATAAAACAACAGGGCCAAACTGGGTTAATTACGTTGACTCTTCAAGTCCAATAAGACATTTTCCAATAATTACTTCAACTTTAAATAATAGTAAAACAACAAGTGGAATTGATGTTCTTTCAGAAGCACTTAATAATTCTGGTAGAACTTTAAATTTCAGGTTGACAGCAAGAGATAATGTTGCGGGGATTGGTCAAACAAATTTTGCTGACATGGTTGTTACGGTTGACGGTACTAGAGGACCATTAGATGTAACTTCACAAAACACTACAGGTATTAATTATCAACAAGGCTCTACACAAACAGTGACATGGGCAGTTAACAATACTAATTCATTAACAGGTTCTGCAAATGTAAATATTTTATTATCAACAGATGGAGGGTTAACTTATCCGATTACATTATTAAGTAATACTCCAAATGATGGAACTCAGGCTGTTACAATTCCAAATGTGTTTGCTACGAATTGTAGAATAATGGTTAAGCCAACAGGGAATGTTTTTTATGACATAAATACAACTGACTTTGCAATTGGTTTTGCAGTATCAAATGTATGTAATTCATATACAGCTAACTTAACTTCTCCATCTGGTAATTTTACAGCAAATAGCCCTTTGTCTTATGATGCATGGGCAATTAATGTGCCTACTAATGTTACAGTTACTGATGTAAATGTTTCATCAAACATTACTCATACAAGAAGAAATCAATTATACACAGCTATGCAAAGTCCTACAGGAACGTTTGTCCCGTTATTTCAAACAGGGAGTTGTGGAAATGCTATTCAAAACTTGACCGGAACTTGGGACACACAATCTGGTACAGCGGCAACTTGTGGCCCAACTAATAATTTTGGCACAATGAGACCCGTAGGAGATTTAAATGTCTTAAATGGAGAAAATTCAAACGGTAACTGGATATTTGCTGTTGCAGATGTCACCGCAGATACTAGAGACGGTGTTTTAAATAGTTTTACTTTTGAGATTTGTAATCAAAGTGTTGTTGAGACTCCAATTCCTTGCGGTCAAATTTCAACTACTTGGAATGGTTCAACATGGTCAAATGGAGCTCCTCTTAAAAACGTAGCAGTAACTTTTACTGGGAACTATTCTTCAAGTGCCAATTTAGAAGCGTGTTCAGTTACAATTTCAAATAACTCACAAGTTACATTTAATGCAGGTCACACTTTAATTGTTGGCGATGCAGTTACTGTAAGTGCAGGTTCTTCATTAATCATTCAAAACAATGCAGGTTTACGTCAATTAAATGATGGGGCAATCAATACAGGAAATATTATTGTTAGAAGAGTAGCTACGCCAACAGTTCGTTTAGATTATACGGCTTGGTCTTCACCGGTTGTTGGTCAACAATTACAAGCATTCTCTCCAAATACTGTGTCAACACGTTTTTATCAATATTTATATACGGGTACAACTACACCAACAGCATACCAATCAGTTAATTCAACTACAAACTTTTTAGCTGGTAAAGGATACATGATTCGTGTTGCAGACAATTCATCTCCTACTGTCGCAGCAGCTTATAACGGTCAGTTTACAGGTGTTCCAATTAATGGTGTAATTAACCAAAATATAGGACAAGGATTTAATTTATTAGGAAATCCTTATCCATCACCAATAAGCGCAAACACATTTTTAACTGCAAACCCAAGTATTGGAACATTATATTTTTGGACAAATACTACCGCAGCTAGCGGGGGAGTTTACCCTCAAAATAACTTTGCAGCATATACTTCTGGTACTGGTGGTGTAGCAGCATTTGGAAGTGGTAAAGTTCCAAATGGAACAATTCAAACTGGTCAAGGCTTCTATTTAAATAAAACGACTGCGGGTACAGTAAATGCTGTTTTTAATAACTCACAAAGAGTTGATGCTTCGGTTAGTACTCAATTTTATAGAACTTCAGAAACAACTTCAGTAGAAACAGAAAAACACAGAGTTTGGTTAAACCTTAACGATAATACAAATGCCTATAATCAAATCTTAGTAGGATATGTTGAAGGAGCGACTAATAATGTAGACAATCAGTTTGACGGACTTTCTATAGAGAGTAGTTCATCTTCAATATATAGCATTATCAACGATGATAAATATGTTATTCAAGGTAAGTCTTTGCCATTTACAGATGAAGACATTGTTCCATTAGGATTTAAAGCAATTTCTGCAGGAGTATATAATATTTCGTTAGAAACTGTAGATGGTTTATTTTTAACACAAGATATTTATTTAAAAGACAAATACAATAATATTATACACGATATTAAACAGTCTGAATATCAGTTTACAACTCAGGATGGGACATTTACTGATAGATTTGAAATTGTTTATAAAAGCGGTGTTTTGTCAAATGAAGAATTTTCAAACAATAATGATGTTTTAGTTTACACTCAAAACACTCAAATTAAAGTAAATTCATTAAAAGAGAATATCACTTCAGTAATGGTCTTTGATGTGTTAGGTAGAAATATTTTTAAGAATGAAAATGTAGGAGAAAAAGAATTATCTATAACTTCTATAAACGCTAACAATCAAGCATTATTCATAAAAGTTAAACTTATAACTGGCGAATTAATTACGAAAAAAGTAATTTTCTAAACAATCATTTGTCGAGTTTAACAAAAATACCTCTAAGATTTCTTAGGGGTATTTTTGTTAAATAAATATAGGTTAGATGTATTAAAAGTGAAAAATTCTAAATAATTATAGATTTAGTGAGGAAATATTTATATTTGAGTCCCAAAATTTACATTTTATGAAAAAACCATTACTTAAAATTAGTGCTTTTTTAGTTCTAATCACTACAGGTTGTTTTGTTTATCTATCTCTTAATCAAAAAGTAGAAAATAAAGTTATTCAAACAAAATCTAAAGATTCACAAATTTTAACAAAGCTTCCTGTCAATAAAAGTGTTGTGGAAGAAGTTGAATATTCAGAGAAAAATAATAAAGCATTTGTTGTTAATTCAAGCAGTAATCGTTTTTCTAAAAATGAAAATACGGATAAAGTTAATGACTCAATTGAGAAACTTAGAGCTAAATATTCTGATTATTTAAGAAATCATCCTTTTACAAAAACAAAGAATTTGTCAAAAAGCGAAAGGAAAGCTATGGGGTTACCGCCAAATGCTTTCTATGAGCAAGAATGGCTTTATACATCTAATCCTACTTTAGGAAGGCCAACTCCTGAACTCGTTAAGATGTTACAAGCTGATTTAGAAGAGCAAGAAAAATTAAACAGAGTTCCTGGTGATGGTTTGGATAACCAATGGATTGAAAGAGGGCCTAATAATGTAGGTGGTAGAACTCGTGCATTAATGTTTGCCCCTGGAAGCACAGTTAAAGTGTTTGCTGGTGGAGTAAGTGGTGGTTTGTGGGTTAATAACGATATAACTTCTGCTGCTTCAGTATGGCAACAAACATCTGGAGTCCCTTCAAACATTGCCGTTTCATGTATTACAGTTGATCCTAATAATACAAATATAATGTATATTGGCACAGGAGAAGTTTATACTTGGGGAGCGGTAAATGGAAATGGAGTTTATAAGTCAATTGATGGAGGTTTAAATTGGATAAATATTTTTGGAGCAGCTACAAGTTCTAATGTTAGAGATAATATTACTTATATTCAAGATATTATTGCATGGAATAATCCGTCAACAAATCAAACAGAAGTGTTTTTTGGTTCTGATGCAATGAACTATTCTGAGGCAGTGATTGGATCTCCGGCTTGGGCTTGGTTAGGATTAAATACTATTGGGTTATATAGAAGTACAGACGGTATAAATTTTGCAAGATTAAACAACGCTCCATTGAGAGATGGGAGTAATAGAAATTATGCGCCTAACACTTTTGATATAGGAGCCGACGGTAAACTATGGATGGGTACAAAATATAGTTATACATATCCAATTAATGGCGGAATGTTGTTTTCCACTACAAATGGTTCTACATGGAATTTAGTTCGTGATTTTGGAACTAATGGTAGGGTTGAGGTTGTTTGTTCTAAACAGGATGCAAATAAGCTATATGTTTTGTTAGAAGATAGAGTGAGTACTGCTGTTCCTGCTAAAATTAAAAGAACTACAGATGGTTTTGCAACTTCTAATATTAATATAACACCACCAGTTAGTACTGGTAATCAGCCACCTTCTGCAAATGATTTTTGTAGAGGACAAGCTTTTTATGATTTAATGATAGGAGTTGATCCAAATAATGATAACACTTTTTATGTTGGAGGGATAGAGATTTTTAAATCAACAAACAGTGGTTCTTCTTTTTCTCAATTAACAGATTGGACCGTAAATCCGGGCTCAAAAAACGGTGCGTTAAATGGAGTACATTCAGATCAGCATTGTATTGCTTTTGCCTCTTCATCTAGAGTTATTTTTGGAAACGATGGGGGTATTTATTATACAAATAATGGAGGAACTGATATTGCAGTAAGAAATAATGGCTATAATGTTACCCAGTTTTATAAGGCAGGAATGAGTCAATCAGGAACTGAGAAATTATTAGCTGGAGCACAAGATAATGGGTCTCAATTATTGGTTGGAACTCCTGGAATAGGATCTTCAACTAGAGTTTTTGGAGGTGACGGTTGTTGGGAATTTATTGATAAACAAAATGAGTTCATGGTTACTTCATATGTATACAATTCATATCATTTTGTTCAATACGCAACAAATACAGCAACAACATATATTGCAAACAACACAAACGATGGTGATTTTGTTAATCAATGCGGGTTAGATAGTGATGCAAATATTTTATACGCTAACGGTACCAATGGTTCAACCTATAGAATTTATAGATATACAATTAATCCTGCAGGAAGTGGTTCTACAACAACAGCAACACTAACAAATCCACTTTTAAATAATATTCCGACTTATTTTGAAGCATCACCTTATACAAGTAATAGAATTTTAGTTGGCTTAGCAAACGGAAGATTATTACAGTTAAATAATGCTAATGGGACACCTACATGGTCATCTATTGGTGATGGTTCTTGGGTTGGTGCAATATCAGATATTAGATATGGAGCTTCTAATAATGAAATATTTGTAACATTCCATAATTATGGTACAACGAACGTTTGGTATACTTCAAACGGAGGTTCTACTTGGCAGAATAAAGAAGGTGACTTGCCAGATTTACCTGTCAAATGTATTTTACAAAATCCAAATGCTACTAATGAAGTTATTTTAGGAACAGAACTAGGGGTATGGTATACAACTAATTTTAATTCCGCTTCACCTAATTGGAGAAGGTCAAACAATGGAATGAAAGATGTAAAAGTAATGTCTTTTGATTTTAAACCTTCTGATAATACAATTTTAGCAGCTACATTTGGTAGAGGTATGTTTACGGGTGATTTCTGGGTTTGTGGTAGTTCTACGACGACTTGGAATGGAGCTTCTTGGAGTAATGGAGTTCCAAATAAAAGAGTAGCAGCAATATTCAATGGTAATTATTCGTCAACGGCTGATTTAGAAACTTGTTCTGTTGCAGTTAATGGAACTGCACAAGTAACATTTAATCCAGGACACACTTTAAAAGTTGGGGAAGGAGTTACAGTAGCAACTGGAGCATTACTTTCAATTGAAAATAATGCTGCGTTGGTACAATATTCTAGTTCAGCGGTGAATACCGGTAACATTAGGGTTAAGAGAAATTCCGAAGCAATGATCCGTCAAGATTATACAGCTTGGTCATCTCCAGTTTCAGGACAACAATTGCAATCATTTTCGCCAAATACATTGCCAAATAGATTTTACCAATATTTATATACAGGTACAACTACACCAACAGCTTATCAATCAGTTACGGCCACTACTAGCTTTCAAGTTGGTAAAGGATATATGATTCGTTCGGCAGATAATTCATCGCCAACTGTTCCTGCGGTTCATAATGGTGTGTTTGACGGTGTGCCAACAACAGGGAAGATATCAACTCCAGTCGGAATAGGATATAATTTATTAGGAAACCCATATCCGTCACCAATTGATGCAAATAGAATTTTAATTACTAATCCAGGATTAAATACTTTATATTTTTGGACACATAGAGTTGCTGCAAGTGGTGGTTCTTATCCTGTAAATAATTATGCTTCTTATACTATTTTAGGTGGAGCTGCTTCTCAAGGAGGCTCAATAATTCCTAATGGGACAATTCAAACAGGGCAAGGGTTTTATATTCAAGCTAGAACTGCTGATAATGTGATTTTTGAAAATGAAATAAGAAGAGATGCTTCGACAAGCACACAATTCTTTAGAAATGCGTCTGCCACTGAATCTGAAGAAGTTGAAAAACATAGAATTTGGTTAAACTTAAAAAGTGCGAACTTAGATTATAATCAAATTTTAGTTGGTTACATGAATGGTGCGTCTTCAGGAATTGATCAAATGATTGACGGTGAGGTTTTAGATAAATCTAAAACGATGATTTACAACTTAATTTCAGATAGTGAATATGTAATTCAAGGTAGAGCACTTCCTTTTTCAGATGAAGATATTGTTCCTTTAGGGCTAAAAGTTATAGAAGCTGGAACTTACGAGATTGCGTTAGAAAATCTTGACGGACTATTTGTAACACAAGATGTTTTCATCAAAGATAATTTAACAGGAATGTTGCACGATGTTAAACAAGGAAACTATTCATTTACTTCTCAAGCAGGAACTTTTAATGATAGGTTTGAATTGGTATATAAAAATGCAGCTTTAAATACAAATGAGTTCGAAAATTTAAATTCTGTTAATTCATTTTCTTCAAACGGAATTCTAAATATTGTTTCTTCTAAGAACAATATTAAATCGGTAGATGTTTATGATATAGTTGGTAAAGTAGTTTATTCTAATAAAAATGTAAATACTTTAGAACTTATAATTTCTTCAATTATAAGTTCTAATCAAGCATTAATTATTAAAATCACTTTAGATAACGGACAAAAAGTTGATAAAAAAGTAATTTTTTAATCAGTTATAATTAGTAAAAAGCCCAATCATTCAGATTGGGCTTTTTTGTTGCGTTAATAATTAAAACATTTTTGTAATTTTGGATAAATCATAAAATAACACATGGAAAACATTAAACAATACGTTCAGGATAACAAACAGCGATTTATTGACGAATTAATAGAGTTATTAAAAATACCTTCTGTAAGTGCTGATAGTGCTTATTCACACGATGTAATAATGACTGCAGACGCAGTTAAGGCAAGCTTAGAAAAAGCAGGTTGTGATTTTGTTGAATTATGTGAAACTCCGGGTTACCCAATTGTGTACGGTGAGAAAATTATCGATAAAAACTTACCAACAGTTTTAGTTTACGGACATTATGATGTGCAGCCAGCAGATCCTATTGAACTTTGGACTTCGCCGCCTTTTGAACCTGTTATTAAAGCTACTGATATTCATCCTGAAGGCGCAATTTTTGCACGAGGAGCATGTGATGATAAAGGCCAAATGTATATGCATGTTAAAGCATTTGAGTATATGATTGCTACTAATACTCTGCCGTGTAATGTAAAGTTCATGATTGAAGGAGAAGAGGAGGTTGGTTCTAAAAGTTTAGGTTGGTTTGTAGAACGCAACCAAGAAAAATTATCGAATGATGTTATTTTAATTTCAGACACTGGAATGATTTCAAATACACAACCATCAATCACAACTGGTTTGAGAGGATTAAGTTATGTAGAAGTAGAGGTCACAGGACCAAATCGTGATTTGCATTCTGGTTTATATGGTGGTGCTGTGGCGAACCCGATAAACATTCTAACAAAAATGATTGCTTCGCTTCATGATGAAAACAACCACATTACAATTCCGGGTTTTTATGATAATGTAGAGGAATTATCATTAGAAGAAAGAGCAGAAATGGCAAAAGCACCATTTTCATTAGATAATTATAAAAAAGCATTGGATATTAATGATGTTCATGGTGAAGCGGGATATGTTACTAATGAAAGAAATTCTATTCGTCCAACATTAGATGTGAATGGAATTTGGGGAGGCTATACTGGTGAAGGAGCAAAAACAGTTATTGCAAGTAAAGCATTTGCAAAAATTTCAATGCGTTTAGTGCCAAATCAAGACTGGGAAGAAATTACAGAATTGTTTAAAAAGCATTTTGAAAGTATAGCGCCAGATTCTGTGAAAGTTGTTGTTAAGCCACATCATGGAGGGCAAGGTTATGTAACCCCAATTGATAGTATTGGGTATAGAGCAGCTAATAAAGCTTATACGGAAACATTTGGAGTTCCCGCGATTCCAGTTCGTTCTGGCGGAAGTATTCCTATTGTAGCTTTGTTTGAGAAAGAATTAAAGAGTAAAACTATATTAATGGGCTTTGGACTAGATAGCGATGCAATTCATTCTCCAAACGAACATTTTGGGGTTTTTAATTACTTAAAAGGAATTGAGACAATTCCATTATTCTATAAGTATTTTACAGAAATGAATAAGTAAATTATAAAATGGCAAGTAAATTATTTACTTGCCATTTTATATGTAACTATTTTTGAAGTCCAACTACTGAACGATATAAATAATCAGAATGTAAAGGTGTAAAGTATTTGTCTAATTTTTTATTGAATTCTTTTCTGCTTTTGTCATCTTTCCAGTGAGCATTAAATAGTTCTTCATCTCTTTTAAACATTTTTTCAATAGCATCTAAATTGTCTACCACAAAAACCTCTATAAAGTCTGTCTTGTCTGAACCCCATGCATGTGCAGCAGTATGATATGCTTTAATATTCTCATTTTTCATTGTAACGTTGTCAAAATATTCTTTAAATAATTTATCAAATTCATCATCAGATCCTTCAATGCTAAAGTTAAAATGACTTTTTCTTAAATAATAAATCATTTGTTTTTCTGAATCAATAACTGTGTTTTTCATGAAAGGCATTGTTACATATATTTCGTCAGAATGTTTATCTTGGTAATAACTGTCTAGTTTTTTAAAAAAGGCGTCTCTTTTGGCTTTGTCTGGCCAAGCTTTTTCAATTAATTCAGTATTCCTTTTTTGAGAGGCTTCAATAGTTGCCCAACTTTCATAAATGTTAACATTCAGTACTTCTGAGTTGTCTTCAGTAAAATAATGGACTAAATGGTCGTGTCCTAGAATCAATTCGTTTTTAACAGTCACTTTGTCAAAATATTCTTTTTGAAGTGTGTTCCATTCTTTATAAGATGAGTTTTCGTTATCCATCTTAAAATGCATCTTGGTAACGGTTACATAGGTAGCTTTTTTTTCTTGAGCGAAAAAATTACTTGTAAATAAAAGTAATAAAAAAAGACCTAATACTTTTTTCTCGATTGTTTTCATAATATTATTGATTAATTGGTTTAATTAGAAAAACAATGGT
>JBEDTP010000084.1:0-5245 GCA_040119075.1 Flavobacterium sp. | reverse complement strand
CCTGCTGACCCTTCAGATGATGAAGTAGGAAGAATTTCAAGTGTTGAATATGAATCAATACTTACTCGTTCATGTACAAAAGAGAATGAAGACAATATTGTTAAACATTTAACAATAACACAAGCAAAAAACAACGCTAATTTGAATATGTTAATTGAGTTTGACGCAGTTCAATTTACTGATGCTTCTTTAGGAAAGACTTATTTTGACGAGTCTGTAAATAATCTAGGTGGTGCTACTAATCATGAAATTACTGATGAATTTGGAAACAAAATTATTGTAAGGGTAAGTGAATATGCAACTTTTGCTTCTGGAAATGTTCCTAGTGAAAGTGGAAAAATAAGAGGTGTTTTAACTAAATATGGGAGTGATTTTCAATTTATGGTCAGAACATTAAATGACATCAATTTAACTGATGCAAGAATGACTATAGACTTTTACCCTCCATTAGTAGGTGGAAGTATAGTTTATAACAGTACTTTAAACGAACCTTTTACTTCATATACTACTACAAATCAGCAAAATTTTCCAGCATATATAAATGATGCTGCAACTGGAAGTAGATATTGGCAAGTAAAAACATTTAGCGGAAATAAATATATTCAAATGTCTTCATTTGGTGGAACGCCAGAAGCAAACAGAACTTTATTTATTGTACCGGTTGATCTGACAGGAGCAAATACATTGCAATTTAAAACTAAAACAGGTTTTAACAATGGTGCAACATTGAAAGTATATTACACTACTAATTATGTGCCAGGTAATCAAATTACAACTGCTACATTAACGGATATTACTTCAAGTTTTGCTATTGACAATGGACCTTCTTCTGGATATTCTACAAACTTCTTAAACAGTGGAATATATAACATCCCTGTTGGTGTTACAGGAAATGGTTTCTTCGTGTTTGAATATATCGGAAATGGTTCAGGTGGGCCAACAACTACTATGCAGATTGACGATATTATTATCAATTAATAATTGAACAAAAATATTTGAAAAAACGCCTTGCAATGCAAGGCGTTTTTTTATTGCAAATAATATTACCTTTGTAGGGTTAAAGAAAGAATATGTTAGAAAAAATAGAACACAACTTTGAAAAAACGGTAATAGTAGGGATAATTACGCAAAACCAAGACGAAGAAAAGTTAAATGAATATCTAGACGAACTAGAATTTTTAACTTACACGGCAGGTGGAGAAGTGGTAAAGCGTTTTTCACAAAAAATGGAAAAGCCAAACCCAAAAACTTTTGTTGGTACAGGAAAAATTGATGAAATCAACCATTATGTAATTGACAATGCTATTTCAACTGTTATATTTGATGATGAATTAACCCCTTCTCAACAAAAAAATATTTCTAAAATTATCGATTGTAAAATCTTAGATAGAACCAATCTTATTTTAGATATCTTTGCTCAAAGAGCTGAAACATCATACGCAAGAACACAGGTAGAATTAGCACAATGCCAATATTTATTACCGCGATTATCGGGAATGTGGACGCATCTTGAACGTCAAAAAGGAGGTATTGGAATGCGAGGACCTGGTGAAACTGAAATTGAGACAGATAGACGTATTGTTAGGGATAGAATTTCACTTTTAAAAGATAAAATTAAAGCGATAGATAAACAAATGGCTACACAGCGAAGTAATCGTGGTGCAATGGTTCGTGTTGCACTTGTAGGCTATACTAATGTTGGTAAATCTACTTTAATGAATGCTATAGGAAAAAGTGATGTTTTTGTAGAAAATAAATTATTTGCTACTTTAGATACAACCGTTCGTAAAACCGTGATACGCAATTTACCCTTTCTTTTAAGCGACACGGTTGGTTTCATAAGAAAACTTCCAACACAATTGGTTGATTCATTTAAAAGCACCTTAGATGAAGTTAGAGAGGCTGATTTGCTGCTTCATGTTGTTGATATTTCTCATCCAGAGTTTGAAGATCATATTGCATCAGTAAATTCAATTTTAAAAGACATAAAGGCTGATGATAAACCTATCATTATGGTTTTTAACAAGATCGATGCTTATAAACCTGTTTTCTTAGCTGAAGATGACTTAATAACCGAAAGAGAACCTAAACATTATTCACTTGAAGAATGGAAAAACACTTGGATGCACAATGTTGGTAAAAATAACGCTTTGTTTATATCAGCGACCAATAAGGAAAACTTTGAAGTCTTTAGAGAAAAAGTATATGATGCCGTAAGAGATGTTCATATTACACGTTTTCCTTACAATAATTTCTTATATCCTGAATATAAGGATACGGTTGAAGAAACGGAAGATTAACAAAAAAGACCTCAAAAGAGGTCTTTTTTTATATTTTAAGTAGGAGTTAAAATGTAACGTTTAGTCCTAAACCAAAAACTTCTCTAATTTGAAATGCACCAATGGCATTGTCATCATAAATGGCTTGAAAAGCAACATTTGTAGATAGATATTTATTAATTTTCATTACTAAATTTATTTGGTAATCAATATCAACATTTCCAGGATCATCCAAATAATTAGAATATAAATTAGCTATATTTTCCATAGTTACATTTTCCATGATAGAAAACTTATAATATGCATTTAAAGCTGCTCCAAATTCAAACCTAGTTGTTTCTCCTTGTTCAACTCCAAAAGCTGAACCAAATTCAGTAAAATGGTCATGAACAAAAATCATACGAGAAGTTGCTGGAGCAATGTTTACTTTTAAATTATCGCTCTTTTTCCATAACATTCCAGGTCCAGCTTGTAAATAAGCAGGAGAAAAGAAATGAGAAATTTTTACAGTTTGAGTTGCTGGATCAAAACCTGAATCCATTTGTGTTTTAAAGTTTAAAAAGCCAGAGTAAAACCAATACCCTGATGCTTTTTTACCTAATAAAGACGTAAATTCAATTCTATCATCTGATTTGGTAGATTCTTTACCTTTTAGTTTGGTAAGTCCATAAGCAATAATGATTTTGTTGTCCCAAATCATATTAGGTGTTTTATAATTGAAATCGTAATTAATTCCAATATTACCAGCCATATTTGATGTACCTCCTCCTAACCACTCATTATTAAAAGCTGATTGATTGAAAAGAAAAACAAAATTTCCTCCTCTTTTCCAACCTAAGTTTGTGGTATCTTTAGCTTTTACCTCAGCTCCTGAAGTCACGTTAATTAATTCTCCTTCTGTCTTTTGAGCAAATAAACTTGCAGATAGAAATAGAAGTGCTAATGCTAATTTTTTCATTACAATTATTTTCATTAAAATCCAAAAATACAGCTTAAACAGAAAAAATCAAAATCAAAGGAAAGTACAGCAACTACTTTCTTTTAAAAAGAGGAACAGCAGAACAAGCTTCGCCAAACATTATACTCTTAGCAAATGGAATTAATTTTTGTGTGGCCAAAACATAAATTTCTTGAGGGACATTTTTCTTTGAACAACCTTTTAAAATTACAGGTAGATTATTATAAACAGAAAAATCAAACGATTCTAGTTTCTTTATATAAATGGAAACAATCATTTCTTTAACTGTTCCTTGTGAAGTGGCTATTGAATTTGAATGCAAATAAGATGAAACTAAAGCAAAAGTCCAAGCGGGCAAAATAGCTTCTGTGCTGCAATAAATAGCAACATATTTATTATCAAATTGCTCCCAATTAAAGTTTTTTAATTGACCTCTAAATTCTTTTTCTTTTAAAATAAATCCTTCAAATAAAAACTGAGCAATATCTAAACTACACACCTCTTCTTTTGGAAAATAATCTTCCAAATCAAATATTTCTAGCTTACTGCTTGCAACTTTATTTTCAATAGTATTCATTAGAAAAAAATTAAAGCATCCCTAATTCAAGCTTTGCTTCTTCGCTCATTAAATCTTTTGTCCATGGTGGGTCAAATGTAATTTCAACTTCACATGATTTTACAGGATCTAATGATTTTATTTTTTCTTCCACTTCCATAGGCAAAGTTTCTGCTACTGGACAATTTGGAGAAGTAAGCGTCATTAAAACCTTTACATCATTATCTTCATTGATCATTACATCATAAATTAATCCTAATTCGTAAATATCTACAGGGATTTCTGGGTCGTATATCCCTTTTAAAACCTTTACTACGCTTTCGCCTAAGTTAATTGTATCGTTAAATTCTTCCATTTTTTTATTTTTATTGCCTAGCTTGAAAAGCCAATGCGTACATTTTAATTTGTTTTATCATTGAAACCAATCCGTTTGCGCGAGTTGGAGACAAGTGCTCTTTTAAACCAATTTCATCTATAAAATCGGTATTTGCATCTAAAATATTCTGAGGGTTCTGGTTTGAGAAAACACGAATTAAAATAGCAATAATTCCTTTTGTTAAAATAGCATCACTATCTGCTGTAAAAACAATGTTCCCGTTATGCTCTTCACCATGTACCCAAACCTTAGACTGACAACCTTTGATTATGTTTTCTTCGGTTTTAAAATCTTCATTAATTAAAGGCAGTGATTTCCCAAGTTCAATAATGTATTCATATCGTTCCATCCAATCATCAAACATTGAAAATTCATCGACTATTTCTTCTTGTATTTCTTGTATGGTCATTTACTATTTATCTCCTAGTTCAACTATTTTATTTACTAAATCAGCTATTTCTTTTGGTGGAAAACCGCCATCAAAACCATTCGTAGAGTACTCAACTCCTTTATTAACAAAAGTTATATTGGCGTGTGGGGCCCCATCATAAAATCTTTTTTCTGTTGGCCACTTTAAATCTTTAACTTTATCTAATTCTACAGCTAATGCAAGTTTAGAAATCAAATTCCAGTCATTATCAGAAATTACATTTGAAGTTTTAAAATCACTCGCGTTTCTATCATTAGAAATATAGATTTTTCTATTCTCTACTTTTAATTTTATAAAGTAACCTCTTGAATTAGCTTCATAAATCATTACAGGAACATTTGATTCTTGGTTCATATTGGTGTTATTTTCTTTTGCCGCAAGCAAATTCGAATCGTTGGTTGTGGGTTTTTGACAATTACAACTTGTAATAGTAATGAATAGAGCTGTTATAAATGTTAGTAGTTTCATATGTAGCTATTTATTGTTTATTATTGGTCATATGTAATTCGCATATCTTCAATGGTGTTTGCGACCAATTTTCGGCCATGCTCATTTCATAATTAAAGTTTTAAGATAACATCATTTGTGCTTTTTTAACCGCTTCTACAAAGATATCAATTTCTTCTTTGGTATTATAAAAAGCAAA
>JBEDTP010000083.1:0-5253 GCA_040119075.1 Flavobacterium sp. | reverse complement strand
TAGGAAAAGGAGAAAATGCAAATTATTTAAGAGAATTATTTAAATCATCCTATTTAAATCACAATACATTAACTGAAGCCACACGATTTCTTACCAATGAATTATTTAAAAATGAAGGTTTAGTTATTATAGATGGTGACGATAAAAATTTAAAAAAAACATTTGCTCCTTACATTAAAAACGAACTTATAAATCAAACTTCTTTTATCGAAGTGAATAAAACAAATTCACTTTTAAAAGATTATAAAATACAAGTTAATCCTAGAGAAATAAATCTATTTTATATACTTGATAATTTAAGAGAGCGTATTATTTTTGAAAATGGTTTTTACTCAATCAATAATACAAATCTGAAATTTACTGAGAATGAAATTTTAACTGAATTAGAAAACTATCCAGAACGTTTCAGTCCAAATGTAATTTTACGTCCATTATATCAAGAAGCTATTTTACCAAATTTGTGCTATGTAGGTGGCGGAGGTGAATTAGCATATTGGCTTGAATTAAAATCTAATTTTGAAGCAAATTCAGTCACTTTTCCAATTTTACTTCTTAGAAATTCTGTATTAATTGTAACTGAAAAACAAACTAAAAAAGCAACTAAATTAAATTTATGCTGGTCAGATTTCTTTTTAAGTCAGGAAAAATTAATTGAAAAGAAAACCAAAGAATTTTCACAATTTGAAATTGATTTTACTAAGCAAAAATTATATTTATCAACTCAATTTTTTGATTTACTTGAAATTGCAAAGAAAACCGATAAATCTTTTATAGGAGCAGTAAAAGCTCAAGAAGCAAAACAAATTAAAGGATTAGAAAATCTTGAAAAAAGGTTGTTAAAAGCGGAAAAAAAACAACATGCTCTAGAACTAAATTCTATAATCCAACTTCAAAATGAATTATTTCCAAACAAAAATCTTCAAGAACGTAATAAAAATCTATCAGAATTCATTGAATTCATAAATTTTTCACATTTTTTAGGAAAGTTATTAGAAAAAACAAAACCACTTCAACAAAAATTTACTATTATTGAAATAGAATAATCGATAAACTGCTTTTTAAAATCGACAAAAAACACCTTAAGTTATTAAATTGTCAATAAAAGGGATAATTGATTACATTTTTCACAAAAAAATAGCTTGATGTTATATTTTTAATATCTTTGCGCCAAAATTTTAACATATTAACATTATGAAGAAAACTACTTTTTTAACCTACGCATTATTAATTTCTGTATTTACTTTTTTCTCTTTTACAGAAAATAACCCAGTTAACTTTATGGTTAAAGTTGAAGGAGGTACATTTAAAATGGGATCGAAAGATTCTGATAAATCTGCTGATAATGATGAGCAAACAGAACACTCAGTTACTGTTAAGGATTTTGAGTTATGTAAATTTGAGGTAACAGTTTGGCAATGGAAACAATATGTAAAAGCAAATAAATTAAAAATGCCTGTAAAACCAACATGGGGATTTCAAGATAATTACCCTATTAATAATATAACTTGGGAAGAAGCTGTTTTATATTGTAATTGGTTAAGCAAAAAAGAAAAATTAACTCCTGTATATTCACAACAAGGGCCAAATGTATTTTGTAATTTTAATGCAAATGGGTACAGGTTACCAACTGAAGCTGAATGGGAATATGCAGCAAAAGGAGGAAAAAAAGCTAAAGACACAAAATTTAGCGGAAGTACAACGGTTAATGATATTGCATGGCATAAAGCAAACAGTAAAGGTTCTCCACATACTGTAGGAACAAAATTACCAAATGAACTTGGGATTTACGACATGAGTGGAAATGTATGGGAATGGTGTTGGGACTGGTATAACAAAGACTATTACAAAGTAGAAGATGGTAACAACCCAAAAGGACCAACTATGGGAGAAAGAAAAGCCGTAAGAGGTGGTTCATGGGATAGTAATATTAATTATTTACGTCCAGCAAATAGAATTTCTACAATTCCAAGTAAAACACATGAGTTTTACGGATTTAGAGTTGCTCGTTCAATAACAGAATAAATAAAATAAATCTTGTTTTTAGTTACTAAAATAGTACTTTTGCACAAAATTTAAAATAAACGTTATGGCAACGAATAGAACTTTTACAATGATTAAGCCAGATGGTGTTGAAAATGGACACATCGGTGGAATTTTAAATATGATTACTGAAGGTGGTTTCAGAATTGTAGCGATGAAATTAACACAACTTACTGTAGCTGATGCGAAGGAATTTTATGCTGTTCATGCAGAAAGACCTTTTTACGGTGAATTAGTTGAGTTTATGACTCGCGGACCAATTGTTGCTGCTATCCTAGAAAAAGATAATGCTGTTGAAGATTTTAGAACTTTAATTGGTGCTACAAACCCAGCAAATGCTGAAGAAGGAACTATCCGTAAAAAATATGCAACCTCAATGGGAGAAAATGCAGTTCACGGATCTGATAGCGATGAAAATGCAGCTATTGAAGCAGCTTTCCATTTTTCAGGAAGAGAAATGTTTTAATAAAATATAGATTAATAAAAAAAGCCATTCATAACTGAATGGCTTTTTTTATCTTAAAACTAAAGTTTTAACGACTTCTTTACCTATCTCTTGATTAATCAATTTGATAATTTTCTCTCTACCAAACATCAACTCTTCTCTTAATACTGCAGAAGTTAACTTAACATAAAGTGTATCTTTTCTTAATTCTACTTCTTCAGTATAATTAGCCACTCCATTTCCCATTAAACTAAACCAGACTTCCTTTACTTCAATTTTATCAATTCCATCTTGAAGTTTATTATGAGAAATGAAATTTTTTAAAACGTCTTGAATAGATTGTTCCTCATTAAATCGCTTTGCCATATTATTCTTTATTTAAATCATTTCTCTTTTTATAATAGTAAATCAAATCATTACTGTTTTTAACCACTAATTCATCTTTAGATAATTTAATTAATTCTTCGCTCCAAGACGCATGGTCAGTTTTATAATTAAACCAAAACTTACTCTCTTTCTCTAAAACAGCAAAATTTTCAAACAAATTATTTGACAACAATCCGCCATCTAATTGCGGAATGACTTTATTTCTTGAACCATTCATTTTATCATACTTAATAAAATCAATTGTTTCATTAATCTTAAATTCTTTAACTGACCCATCTGGCATTTCAACTTTCTCAATTTCCCAAAAACCATTCAATTGATCCAAATCTTCAGTTTTTACTTCAGATTGACATGATAAAAGCGATAAAAAAAAGAATCCAAAAATGATTTTTACTTGTTTCATAATAGTATGCTTTAAAAAAATAAAATTACAATATTAATTACGGAATCAAACTATTTCCTATTTTTAATATCTAATAAAAAAGAAAAAAATGAAAAACTGGAAATTTCTAAAATTATTTGCATTAGGGTTATTTATTTGCAGTTGTTCAAATTCAGAAGAAAACACTCTAGAGGAAATCATGTATTTCCCTCCAAATAATAATTCAATTTGGGACACAAAAACAGTTAGTGAACTTGGTTGGAATGAAAATGAAGTACAACCGTTATTAGATTATTTAGAGTTAAAGAATTCTAAGAGTTTTATAGTATTACATAATGGTAAAATTGTTTTAGAAAATTATTTTAATGGGCATACAGCAAATAGTTCTTGGTATTGGGCAAGTGCAGGAAAAACACTTACCACAACTATCACTGGAATTGCAGAAGAAGAAGGATATTTAAACATCAATAATAAAGTTTCAGATTATATTGGAACAGGTTGGACGAGTACTCCATTAGCAAAAGAAAGTTTAATAACATGTAAAGATTTATTAAGCATGACTGCTGGATTAGATGACACTAATGACTCCGTTGACCCTTCAAATTTAACCTATGTTGCAGATGCTGGAACACGATGGGCATATCATAATGTCTATGTAAAATTACAAGATGTAGTCGCAAATACAAGTGGAACAACTTGGTCAAATTATTTTAATACTAAGTTACGCGATAAAATAGGCATGACAGGCAGCTGGTTTCAAAGCGGAAACAATAATGTTTATTGGAGTACGAGTAGGGCAATGGCTCGATTTGGATTACTTGCATTAAATCTAGGAAACTGGAATGGTACGCAAATTATAAATGAAAATTATTTTATAAACGCCACTTCTACCTCACAAAATATAAATCTAAGTTATGGCTATTTATGGTGGTTAAACGGTAAATCAAGTTATCATTTACCTAGCTCACAATTTGAATTCAATGGTAGTATTATTCCTTCAGGGCCAAGTGACATGTTTATGGCATTAGGAAAAAATGATCAAAAGATATATGTAATACCTAGCAGAAAAATAGTTGTAATTAGAATGGGAAATGCCGCAGATAATGAAACTGCTGCATTATCAGATTTTGATGAAGTTCTTTGGCAAAAAATAAATGCTGTTATTAATCCTTAAAAATAAGTTTAATAATCACGTACATCACTAATGCAAATGAAAGTAACCGAAGTGTTATAAAAATTGTTGGGAAAGACTCTTCAAAAAAAGTTATTGGCAAGGCCAAAATCACAGCCAAACCAACTAATTTTAGAGGTGAAGCATTTTTAAAAAAAGAAACTATTTTCATAAATTATTTAAAGAAAGAATCAACAAATTCATATTTATTAAACACCTGAAGGTCATTAATTCCCTCACCTACTCCAATATATCGAACTGGAATTTTAAATTGATCTGAAATACCTATAACAACACCACCTTTAGCAGTACCATCTAATTTTGTAACTGCAAGACTTGTAACTTCTGTTGCTGCCGTAAATTGCTTTGCTTGTTCAAATGCGTTTTGACCAGTTGAACCATCTAATACTAACATTACATCATGCGGAGCATTTGGTACAACTTTTTGCATAACTCTTTTAACCTTTGTTAATTCATTCATCAAATTAACTTTATTATGCAAACGACCAGCTGTGTCAATAATTACAACATCTGCATTTTGTGAAACAGCCGATTGTAAAGTGTCAAATGCAACTGAAGCAGGATCACTCCCCATTTGTTGTCTAACAATTGGCACACCAACTCTGTCCGCCCAAATTTGTAATTGATCGATTGCAGCAGCTCTAAAAGTATCTGCAGCACCTAATACAACACTATAACCAGCTTTTTTATACTGACTTGCTAATTTACCAATTGTAGTTGTTTTTCCAACACCATTTACACCAACAACCATTATAACATATGGTTTAACATCTTTAACAATTGAATAGTCAACAGCATCAACTGTAT
>JBEDTP010000082.1:0-5255 GCA_040119075.1 Flavobacterium sp. | reverse complement strand
TATTCCAAATTAAAATCAAAGAAGATGTTTGTAAAATGGTAGTTTGTAAAAGGTGTGAAGGAAGTGAAGTAGGTTTATTTTACAGGGATTAAAAACTTATGAAAAATTAATTCTCCATTATTTTTTTTGTATGAAACATTTAGAGGAAAGTTACCCGAAGTAGTGTTTTCTTCTTTTGCATTTATTTCTAAAGTAATTTCATTTTCAACTTTTGGAAAAGTCTTTGCAAATTTAATTCCTGGAGCAGAAAAGCTAAGATCTTCAACTTTAATGTTTTTAGTTTTAATTTTAACTTTTGTCGGAACTTCAGTTTCTAAAAACTTATTTTCTGTTAAAAATTCTAATTCTATTTTTTCATTTTTGTTTGAAAAAATCAAATTGTTTTCATTTGTAGAATTTATTCTTGAAGAACAATTAAAAAATAAAATAGTAACTAAAATTAATATGATTTTTTTCATTTCTTACTTCTTCTTATAAATTGGAATCATGTAACTCAATGTATAATTAAAACCAGCTCCAAATTTTCCATCATAGGTTCTGTTGAATCCAGGAATGTATAAATTATCAAAAGTATCTGGTTTTTTATTCGAAACTAAATAATTCAATCGAACTGAAAATCCTAGGTAAAAATTATTTACAATTTTTGCTTTTATTCCACCTACAACTTCAAGCCAACTAGCTGTTAATCCGTTAAATTTTTCACCAGAAACAACAGTGTTTTCACCATAATAATTTGTTGGGTCGTAAATAGTATACGTGTTTAAAGTCTGGCTAAAACTACTTACACCATAACGCATTCCGGCATAAATCATGTTTTCCATGTCTAACCAGTTTTCATAGGCATTATAATCAAAACCAACTTTGAAATACGTTCCTTTTGTAGTAAAGTTAAATCGATCATCATCTACAGTTTTGTCTTCATTACCCAATTCTCCAGCGATGTAGAATTTTTTAGAAACTCTATAATCTCCTACAATTTCTAATCCTTTATAATCATTGTCGTAAAAAGATTTTGATAATCTATGTAAATCTAGACCAACACGCAAACCGTATCGTTGTGCAATTTTTGTAGTATCTTGTTTTTGTGCATTTCCAACGATTGAAAATAACACAAAAAGTAGACTAAAAGTATATTTTAATATGTGTTTCATTCTCGTTTGCAATTGTTGGTTGTTCAATAGTTATGCTTTGTATCCAATTATTTCCATCAGGAGTTAAAACTGCTCCAGTTGTGGCGTCAAGTGTGAAGTTTGTTTTATAGCCACAGGCTCTAGAAACATATATATTTTGTCGTGTGTAATTGAAAACAATCTCATCTGAGTTTTCAGAAGCAGCATCATAATTAAATTTAAAATTAAATCCAGAAATGTCATCAAAAGTTTTAAGTGGAATAAAAACTTTACTTGAATTGAAAAGATATTTTAAAGGGTTTGTGTCATCTAATGCTGTATTTGAAACAACTCCATTTGTTGTTCCAACTTCTTCAATCCTTAAATTAGTAGCATTTTTTAAAACCGTAGGATTTGCAGCATCGTAAAACTCAATTACAACTCTAGGTGTAGTTGGTGTACTTTCTGCACAAATATCATCTTTCTCACAATTCCAAAAAGAAACTGCAAAAAGTAATAACAAAACCGTTTTTATATATTTTTTCATTTTCAATCACAATTACAAAGTTCAACTTCAAGAGCAACTTTTGACTTTAAACGTTTAAACTTTCGACTAATTAACTTCTTCTTTCCAAAAGTACAACATTTTCCACATGATGTGTTTGCGGAAACATATCTACAGGTCGCACACGAGTTACTTTATATGTTTCATCCATTAAAGCTAAATCACGCGCTTGTGTAGCACTGTTACAACTTACATAAACTACTTTTTCAGGTGCAATTTTTAAAATTTGGGCAACAACATCTTTATGCATTCCATCTCTTGGCGGATCGGTAATAATAATATCTGGTTGCCCGTGCTGTGCGATGAATTCGTCATTAAAAACATTTTTCATGTCTCCTACAAAGAACTCACAATTGGTAATATTATTGCGAACTGCGTTTGCTTTTGCATCTTTAATAGCATCAGGAACAGCTTCTACACCAATTACTTTCTTAGCTTGTTTAGAAACAAATTGTGCAATTGTTCCGGTTCCAGTATATAAATCGTATACGAGTTCATTTCCGGTTAAACCGGCAAACTCCCTCGTTATTTTATATAATTCGTATGCTTGGTCCGAATTGGTTTGGTAAAAAGATTTTGCATTTACACTAAAATGCAAACCTTCCATTTCTTCTAAAATATATTCGCGACCTTTAAATAAAACGACTTCTTGATCGTAAATCGTATCATTTGGTTTGCTATTTACAACATATAATAATGATGTTATAGCAGGGAATTTATCACTTAAATGGTTTAGGATTAAGTCAATATTCTTTTTGTCGTTTTCGAAAAATTGAATCAAAACCATGATTTCTCCAGTCGAAGCAGTACGAATCATTAATGTTCGCAATAATCCGCTGTGCTCTCTTGGATTAAAAAATGTTAAGTTGTTTTCATTTGCAAAAGCACGAACTTCGTTTCGAATGGCATTTGATGGATCTTGCTGTAAATGACATTTTTCAATATCTAAAATTTTATCCCACATTCTTGGAATATGAAACCCAAGCGCATTTTTATTGTCAAATTCTTTTCCTGATTGAATTTCTTCATCTGTCATCCAACGTGAATTTGAAAAACCAAATTCCATTTTATTTCTGTAGAAAAATTGATCTTTTGAACCTAAAATTTTCTCAAATTCAGGTAATTCTATTTTACCAATTCGTTTTAAATTATTTTGAACTTCTTGGTTTTTATAGAATAATTGTTGTTCGTATTTCATGTTTTGCCACTTACAACCACCGCAAACACCAAAATGTTCACAAACTGGTTCAGTACGATGTTTAGAATAGGTATGTACTTTTGTAGCTTTACCTTCGTAATAGGCTTTACGTTTTTTTAAAGTTTGTATATCAACTACATCACCAGGCACTACATTTGGTAAAAATATTACCTTTCCGTCTGGTGCTTTTGCTACCGATACGCCTTTCGCTCCTGCGTCTAGGACTTCTACGTTTTCAAAAACGATTTTTTCTGTTCTTCTCTTTCCCATGACGCAAAAATAAGGATTGTTAGTTGTTTTTAATAAATTATTTTACATTTATAGCAAATTCACATAAATACATGATTACACACTTAGTTTTACTTCGCGGAATAAATGTTTCTGGACACAATATGATGAAAATGGATGCGCTTAAAAAAGCACTAGAAAATATCGGTTTCTTAAATGTGCAAACGTATATCCAAACAGGAAATGTATTTGTTGATACTGATGAAGAAAACGCTGCAAGTGTTGGATTTAAAATTAAACAAGAAATTTTTAAAACTTTTGGTCACGAAGTACCAACAGTTGTTATTGGTAAAACCGATTTAGAAGCTTGTTTTAAAAACAATCAATTTTTAAAGGAAACGGATGTTGATACAAAGAAATTGTATGTGGCTTTTATTTCGAAAGAATTAGCAGATGGTTCTATAAATGATTTAAAAATGAGCATGGTTAAACCTGATGCTGCTCAAATTGACGGACCAAGAATTTTTATAAAATATGCCATAGGAGCAGGAAAGACCAAGTTTGATCAAAAATATATTGAAAAGAAATTAAATGTTACGGCAACCATTCGAAATTGGAATACAGTAACCAAGTTATTGGAAATGTATAACGAAAGAGCATGAAAAAATCCGGAAGTAATTGCTTCCGGATTTTTTGTTTTAGTGAATTACTTTTACAATTTTTTCTTTATTGGAACTACTTATAACCTTTACTAAAAGTGCTTGATTTTGTGTTGTTAGACTTCGAATTTCAAATGTATTTGAATTAATATTCTTTTTATGAAATAACATTCTACCAACAATGTCAAATATAATTATTTCTTTAATTGTTTCGTTTTTAGAAGCAACTGAAATAATTTCATTTGCAGAATATACTTGAAGTTGATTCAACTCAAAATCTTCATTTCCTAAAACTGAATTCTTATATACTATTTCAAAACGATTTTTTGTATTACCAGCGGCTGAATAAAATGTGTATGGATTTTCTTTTATATCATGTATTGTATTTGTTTGATTATCTTTTAAATAGATTTCATGATTAGAAAACAATCCATCCGCATTTTCAAAAGCTATTGAATAGTTTCCAGATGATTTAATTTCAATTCCTAAAGGAACAATATCTTCATCTAAAAAAGGCAAACCTCTACCTTGAATTACATATTCATCATCATTAATTATATTAAACAAATACGACTGATTTTTATCTAAAATTTCACCATCTATTTGCGCATCAATTCCATTAGTTGCATTTTCGGTATAACCAATAAGAATTTGATTGTAATTGGTTGTGTCATCATTTAAATTTAACCAAAAACGATGTGTTTCAGGCTCTTCAGTAGTTCTAAAAAATTGCGAACTTGTTGCAGCATTCACTCTTTGGTTATTTTTAAATAAAGCATTTCCAGCAGTTGATTTATTAATATAAAACCCTTGCCCTGTATTGATTATTCCATTTGGAATAGAACCTCCAGCTGCAGAAGCAGTTCCACCTAAAGTTGTGTAAGAAGCAAAATTATTTGCAGGATATGTTCCGCCAGAAGCAGCCGCTGTGTGTGTCCAAAAGTACAATGTGTTTATGGATGGGTTTTGCCCTAAAAACGAATTTCCACTTATTGGAGAAGGATAAGGATTACCTAATAAATTATATCCTATTCCAACCGGAATATTCATTGTTCCATTTGCAGGAACACCATTAAATTGTCCGTTATAAGTTGTTGGAGTAGATGTTGACCAATTATTTGCCACTCTAATTAAATATCCTTTACCTGATTCAAAATTATTAGAAGAATTAACTGTTTGATAAGCGGTTGCAGTTGTTGTTCCGGTGTACAAATATTCGTAAAATCTATTTGATAATGTATTAGGTGAAAAAGCTTGTAATTGTTGGTTTTCAACCGGCGATGACCAAGCAGTATAATCCAAACGAACCATTGGAGTAGAATTTCTTTTTACTATTATGTTTCCAGAATTGGCTAGATCATTTACTTGACGCAATGCACCATTGTTTTCAATTGTTAATAATGAACCCGAATTAACAGTAATAGCATCATTCAAAATTAATGTGTGATTTGAATTTATGGTAACTTGAGCATTTGAATTTATTGTAGCAGAACAAC
>JBEDTP010000081.1:0-5266 GCA_040119075.1 Flavobacterium sp. | reverse complement strand
AGTAATGATGCAAAGTTTTGAGTAAATTTAGGTACTTGGTTTTAGGTTTTAGGAGTTGGTTAATTTAGCATTCCTAAAACCCAATACCTATAAACTAACACCCTATATAATGTACACAAACAACTCAAATATTAATTTACCAGATGACGACACTATCGTTTGGAAATATTTAGATTTATCTAAATTCTTAGACATGCTTTTATCTAAGAAACTTTTCATGTCGCGTTCTGATAAGTTTGAAGACCAATATGAAGGTACATTTTCTGAACCAACCTATGAAGAGATTAAAAAGATTGCAGCAAATAATCCTAAATTTTTAGATTACTACAAATCACACAGAGAAAAAGTAGTTATTAGCAGTTGGCACATTAACGAATATGAATCGTATGCAATGTGGCAAATTTTCACTAAAAACAATGAAGGTCTAGCAATACAATCAACCATTGGGAGATTAAAAGAAGCGTTAATTCCTGAAAAAAAATACATTCAAAACATTGGAGCTGTAAACTATATTGACTACAAAAAAGAATACATTCCATTTGAAGATACTTTTTTCCCTTTTTTGTTTAAACGAAAAAGTTTTCAGTACGAAAGAGAAGTTCGTGTTATTTCTGACACAAGCGGAAGTAGAGTTTCTATAAACGATGGTTTAAAAGTAGATGTAAACATTGACCAACTTATTGAAAAAATATACATTCACCCTAAAAGTGAAAACTGGTATAAAAACTTGGTAATTGAGTTAATGCAAAAATTAGATTTTAATATTGCAATTGAAAAATCTGATTTGGAAAGTGATATTTTGATATAGCTTTTAGCAGAAAGCAATTAGCAAAAAGGACGAGAAAATTACACTTCAGAAGAAAGGGTTTGTGCGGTGACTTGTGATATTTTGATCTAATCTCAAATTAATTCTCTTCAACAATACCATATTTTATATTGCTATCTTTAAAAATTGTTTTAATTAGTTCATATTTTTCACTACAATATTCTCCTAAATTTAATTTAGTATCGCTTGTTCTTATCGCCTCACATTCAAAACATATTTCAATGTAAGCAATTATAACATTCCATTTATCAAGAAAAAAAATTGCATTTCGAGGCATGTAACAACTCTTTCCTCTTATTACATAAGGTTTTTTCTTGTTTCGATAATTATAAATAATATCTGTAAGTTTATTAATTTGAAGCGAATCTAAAGCTATAACTTCATCATAAAAAGAGTAGTTAAAAGTATCTTGTTTAATCTTTATTGAGTTAATGTGATTTTGTAATTCATCACCAACTCCTCCTACAATTTTATCTTTAAATGAAATGATTTTTATTTTATCTGATTTAGAAAAAGGAAAATTTGACAATCTTTGAATTTCTGAATAGTTATTAACTTTAGAACATCTTGCATTCTTAAGTTTCTTAGATTGAGAAAAACCTTGAAATAGAATAAAAAGTAATGTTATTGAAAATAATTGTTTCATTTTATAGCGTGAGATTCTTCCTTCGTCAGAATGACAAGATTGTGTGTAAACGGTATTTATTAAAATCAAAAATCATCATTCGTTAATCAAAAATCTTAAATAGTAATTTTCTGAAATCTGATTTCTAAATTCTAGCTTTTAAATTGGCATATATTCTTCCACTTTCCATTCGTCAGCAAGAAGATTTACAAAATGGTAATGCACTTTGTCTTTTTTATCGAAAGCCCCGTTTTTGTTAATATCTTCGATGCATCTAAAATACAAACGGTTTTGCGCTTCAATCACACTCCAATCAATTAATTCTTGAAGTTCGAGTGATAATTTTGTGAAATTAGTTCCGTCAGATTTACTTATGTATAAAGATTTAATGTCATTTTGGTCTACTTTACCATCTTTATTAGTGTCAGCATCAACTAAAGTATACACCAAAATATTCTTTTTAGATTTTTCAGCAATAGTATTTAAAAAAGTAGCCGTTTGAATTTGAACTTTCTTATCGGTTAAAGCAACCACATTTGTAGAATCTATATGTTGGAATTTTAAATTCTCAAAATACCCTGTAATTTCAAAACGGTTGTAATTTGAAATAGCGTAACTTGTTTGACTCGTTTTACTAGAACCATACACTTTTGAAAAATCATCATATACTCTAATATCACCAACCGGATGAATTAAGTATTTTGTTCCTTCCATAAGAATTGGCAAATCGGCAATTTTAATAGAACTTGTGTCTATTTTAGTTGCATTTGTATTGGATGATTTTACTTCATCATAAATTACCTTAGGCTTCTCAGCTTTTTTACAAGCTACTATAGAAACTGCAAAAATTAAAAAGATATATTTTGGAAAGAAATTCATATGCATCAATTTTATATTCAAATATAAGAATTTATAAAGTAAACTGTATTTATAATTTTGCAATTAACTTAACGTTAAAAACTCGTGTTGTCATATAATTAGGAATTCCGTATTGTGTTTTAGTATAAACATCTCTAACCCAAGTATTCGTAATTGAATTTTGATTATTGAATAAATTAAATATTTCTAATCCAATTGAAAATTCATTAAAAGGGTTTAACCATTTCTTAGAAGACTTTAACGTCTGATCTTTAAATACATATGAAAAACCAGCATCTGCTCTTCTGTAATCATTTAAACGCAATTGATACGCATAAGGATCGGCATAAGAAGGCGAGCCACCAGGTAAACCTGTATTATACACTAAGTTTAAATACAATTTAACATTTGGAATATTAGGCATATAATCCTGGAAAAGTAATCCAAACTTTAATCTTTGATCGGTTGGTCTGGCGATATAACCTCTATCATCTTGATTTTCTTCTGTCTTTAAGAATCCAACACTAAACCAAGATTCAGTTCCCGGAACAAATTCACCATTTAAACGCGCATCAAAACCATACGCATAAGCAGTAGCATCATTATTTGCTCTATAACGAATTCGAACATTATCAATTGTATACGTATTGGCATCGGTTATGTTTTTATAATAGGCTTCAGAAATTAATTTAAAAGGTCTGTTCCACATTTTAAAACTGTAATCGTTACTTAGAACAATATGAATTGACTTTTGCGCATCAACATTAGTTTGTACTACTCCATCATAATCTCTTAACTCTCTATAAAAAGGAGGTTGTGCATACATTCCACCAGAAAGTCGAAACAACATGTCTTTTTCCCATTTGGGTTTGAATGCAAATTGAAACCTAGGTGAGAATACAAATTTATTTTTTCCTGTTTCATCTTGACTAGAAACCTGCCATGAATGTCCACGAACACCTGCATTTAGCCAATATTCATGCACTCCAATTTTTCCTCTATAATTCCATTGGGCATAACCCGAAAATCGATTAATGGTTGTATAATTTGTAGCCCTTACATTTTGATAAGGCGCTAAAGGTCCGTAATAAGGGTTATAAGGTTGGTCGTTAATGTATTCTAGCAATGGATTTGGTAAAGAAAAGCCAGCAGAATCAATTACTTCCCACTCAACTACTCTATCCATTATATCTTCACGAGTATATTTAAAACCCCATTCTATTTGTTTTTTTGCATCAAGTTCATGAAATCCTTTTACTTCTGCATTAAAAATTAAAGCATCTAAATTGTTTCTGGCATGATTTAATTGCGAACCAATTCCTCTTGTAAAAACAACATCTCCAAAGGTTTCAGAACCAATATTTGAATCAACTTCACCTAATCTATATTGTGCTAAAATATCGTAATATTCTTGTTCTTGCGTATGATAAGCAGATGCAATAAATTTTAATTTATTCTTATCGTTGTATTGATAAACCGATTTAAAAGCGCCAAAATAAGTAGTGTATTCGTCTTTTTCTTGGCCTTCATAAAAAACTAACAATGCAATAGGTTCATCAATAGTTCCAAAGTTTGTTTGCCTCGTAAAAGGTTGGTAATTGTATTTGTTTTGAGAAATGTTTCCAAGAAAACTAAATTGCCATTTTGTAGAAGCAGTATAATTAAACATCGTTTGAATGTCAGCAAACGAAGGCCTATAATTGGTTTCGGTTTCTTGACTGTTTACCAAAAGAGCATTGTTTCTATAACGAATACCTGTAATATTACTCCATTTTTGGTTTTTACTTACGCCTTCAACAGAAACACTCCCACCTAATAAACTCGCTTCAATGCCTGCAGCAAATTTCTTTGGATTACGATATGTTATATCTAAAACAGATGACATTTTATCACCATATTTAGATTGAAATCCTCCAGCAGAAAAATCGACATTTTCAACCATATCAGTATTCGTAAAACTCAATCCTTCTTGTTGACCAGAACGAATTAAAAATGGACGATAGACTTCTATTTCATTTACATAAACTAAATTTTCATCGTAATTTCCACCACGAACAGCATATGATGTGCTCAGTTCATTATTAGAATAAACCCCTGGTAATGTTTTAATAATATTTTCAATTCCTGCATTTGCGCCTGGTATTTTTCTTATTACAACCGGATCAATTGTAGTTACTCCTTCTATTCTTTTTTTACTTGTTCCGCTTACTGTTACTTCTCCAATTTCTTGGACATTAGCATTCATTACTGGATTAAATTCAAAATCTTCATTTGGCTTTAATTCTAAAGTAATAACAGAGTTTTTAAATGAAATATGGGAAAAAACAATCGTTATCTTTTTATTTGATGGAACATCTAACAAGTAAAAACCATTATTGTTTGTAACTGTGCCTTTATCTCCTACTTTAACCGACACATTCTCTACAGGGTTATTAAACTCGTCTAAAATAACTCCTTTAACTCTTGCGGTTTGCGCAAATGATGTTAGTGAGATTATTGAAATAAAAAGGATTAGATATATATTTTTCAAGAGAATTATTTTAATTATTCATAAAAAAGAAAGATTCAAAGGTAGTAGAATTTTGCATATCATCAGTCACAATAATTTTCAAATCGTTTCTTCCTTCTTTGTATTTCTTTTCATCTAAACGGTGAATTAGCTTTTTTGTTTTATAATCATATTCCATTAAAATCCATTCTCCATTTAAATAAGCATTATAAGTGTCAATACCCGACAAATTATCAGCAATATAAACACTTATTGTTGTTTGATTTTTCAAATTTTTTCCTTCCACAAAATTTACATTATAAATTCGAGGAGCATCGTAATCTTGAGACAACTTATATTTACCAAGATTTCGAGTATATAACTTAAAAGAGTTTCCTTTTCTATACGTTTTATTATAATCTAGTTTATAACCATCAATGGTAGCAATAAAAGTTTTACTTAATTGCTC
>JBEDTP010000080.1:0-5294 GCA_040119075.1 Flavobacterium sp. | reverse complement strand
ATTGGTATAATTAGAAACTGAACTTTTAAAAATGTTTCGTTGTGTAGTTTTGTCGTATAAAGCAATAGAAGTTGTAAAAGGATGCACATGAATTGCAGAAAAATGCAAACGCAAACTGTCTTTCAATTGTAATTGCGAATTAATTGAACTTCTATAACTGTTTTTTCCTTTGGGAATTACCCAATGTCCAGAAAGCATATTTCCATTTCCGTCATCATAACTATGGTTTTTAGTTTCCACAGGAATACATTGATTGCTTGCTGGATCTAGCGGCATTTTAAATGGATCTTGTTTGTTATAAGGCAACTGAATAAAAACGGTTTTACTCATTAATGGTTTTTGTGTTCCGTTGTATTTTTGATTTTTAACGGTAACCAAATGCTTTACTTTTTTAAAAACGGGTTTTTCATTATGATTTAAAGCTTGTGTGGTAATAAATAAAAACTCATTTCCTTTTATAGGAATGCCATAACCTTCTGGGAAATCAAAACTCACAAATCCATTAGATAAAGAAGTTAATCTGGGATATTGTTTTCCAATTCGGTCGTTTAAGCCCCAACTTCCGTAATAATTAACATCATTTAAATCAACATTCATATGACAAATGAAATCATTGCTAATTACTTCATTTGTTTTTGCATCTAAGGCTTTAACATCAAAACCTGTAATCCAAAGTATTTCATCATTTTGACTTAATTGAATGTAGCGCGAAGATTTCGGACCTTCCATCGATTTATAAATAGCATCAATAATAAAAGTCGGCGAAAGCATTTTGTATTCTTTTGAATCGTTTTGAACCAACCAATTATTGTCAACTAATCCTAATTTGTGGACTAATGTTGTTTTAATAATGGCTTTGTGTCTATTGGAAAGTAAATTATAGGTTGTAATTCCAAAAAGACTTGAAAGAATAAAAGTGAAGCCTAAATATTTATATATCTTTGAATTTCTCAAAATTAATAGTTTGATATTCACAAAAGTAGGTAAAATGAATACAGATATACAAAATAATCAACGAATTTTTGGACTAGATGTTGTTAGGGCTTCAGCTATACTAATGGTCGTTTTTTCGCATGTTTATTATTTGATTGATAGCTCAAATTCTTTATTAATTTCAGTTAGTGGATTGTTTGGTTTTTTTGGTGTGGAATTGTTTTTTGTTTTAAGCGGGTTCTTAATTGGAACTATTTTACTAAAAAAATATATAAGTGAATCATTCTCGTATAAGGAAATTTTTGTTTTTCTAAAAAGAAGATGGTTTAGAACGTTGCCAACATATTACTTGGTTCTAATTTTAAACATTATAGTTGCTTTAGTTTTTGGTTATTCAATTGATGGTTGGGCTTCTTATTTTGTTTTTTTTCAAAATTTTACCGATTATAAAATCAATTTTTTTACAGAATCTTGGAGTTTATCTGTTGAAGAATGGACATACTTGTTGATTCCTTTTGTGTTGATTTTTACATGGAAGATTTTTAAGAACAATAAAAAAATAAGTTTCATTACAACTGTTTTACTGTTGATTTTATTTTTTCATATTTTACGTTATTTCGTTTATTTGGAAAATACTTTTTCAGATATGACTACGTGGAATTCCAACTTAAAATCATTAACTATCTATCGAATTGATAGTATTCTGTTTGGTTTCGTAACTGCATGGCTGCATATGTTTTACAAGGAATTTTTGCATAAATATAAAGGTTATATGTTTATCATTTCGTTGCATTTGTTCCCGTTTCAATTTGTAATAATGAATGTTTTAGGTTTTGATATTGTGGCAACACCTTTATATTATAAAGTGTTTTATTTTACGCTTACTTCATTTACTATATTTTTGGCTTTGCCTTTATTTGTTTATTGGAATACTTCAAAGTCAATTTTTAGAAGACCAATTCAGCTGTTAAGTAAAGTTTCATATAGTATGTATTTGTTGCATTATAGTATTATTACAGTGCTTCTGAAATATGTAATTAGTAATATTGATTTTCAATTCCCAAATATTTTTATAATTACTTTTTATATATTCATTACTATTTTGAGTTCGTTTTTCTTGTACCGTTTATATGAAAAGCCAATGATGGATTTAAGAGATAAGTAATTTCTTAAATTGCTAAAAAGGTAGATTTTACAATTTATTTTTGAGAAATTAATAATATAAATTAATCAAATTACGAATTATTTAATAAAATTCATTATTTTGATATTTTGTTGAAGTATATTCATTAAAATAGAATGTTTATAAATAATAATTCTTCGAATCTTTACTTTTATTATAAATTTTTAAATCTCGTTAAGATTTATTAAATTTGTGGCACTTACAAAAAAAATATACTAATAAAAAAATAAATTGATATGGCTTTTGATATTGAAATGATTGAAAAAGTGTATGCTAATATGGCAGAAAGAGTTGATAAAGCTCGCGAGCTAGTTGGTCGTCCACTTACATTGTCTGAAAAGATTTTATATTCTCATCTTTGGGATGGAACTCCATCACAATCTTTTAAAAGAGGTTCAGATTATGTTGATTTTGCACCGGATAGAGTTGCTTGTCAAGATGCAACTGCTCAAATGGCATTATTGCAATTTATGCATGCTAACAAAAAAACAGTTGCAGTTCCAACTACGGTTCACTGTGATCACTTAATTTTAGCAAAAAATGGAGCAAAATCTGATTTAGCTCTTGCAAATAGCCAATCAAAAGAAGTTTTTGACTTTCTTTCTTCAGTTTCTGACAAATATGGAATTGGATTTTGGAAGCCCGGTTCAGGGATTATTCACCAAATTGTTTTAGAAAATTATGCTTTCCCTGGAGGAATGATGATTGGTACCGATTCTCATACTGTAAATGCAGGTGGGTTAGGTATGTTGGCAATTGGTGTTGGTGGTGCTGATGCAGTTGATGTAATGTCTGGAATGTCTTGGGAACTTAAATTCCCGAAATTAATTGGGGTTAAATTAACTGGTAAATTATCAGGTTGGACAGCGCCAAAAGATGTTATTCTAAAAGTTGCCGATATTCTTACTGTAAAAGGAGGAACTGGAGCTATTGTTGAATATTTTGGTGAAGGAGCCACTTCAATGTCTTGTACAGGAAAAGGAACAATTTGTAACATGGGTGCTGAAATTGGAGCAACAACTTCAACTTTTGGTTACGATGACTCAATGAGAAGGTATTTAGCTGCAACAGATCGTCAAGATGTTGTAAATGCTGCTGATAAAGTGGCTGATTATTTAACAGCTGATAAAGAAGTTTATGCTAGTCCAGAGCAATATTTTGATCAAGTTATTGAAATTAACTTATCTGAATTAGAACCACATATCAACGGACCTTTTACTCCAGATAGAGGAACTCCAGTTTCTAAAATGAAGGAAGAAGCTGCAGCTAATGGATGGCCAGTAAAAGTTGAATGGGGATTAATTGGTTCATGTACAAATTCTTCTTATGAGGATATGTCAAGAGCTGCATCTATTGTGAGACAAGCTGTTGAACATGGAATTACTCCAAAAGCTGAATTCGGTATCAACCCAGGTTCTGAGCAAATTAGATTTACTATCGAGAGAGATGGAATTATTGCTGATTTCGAAAAAATGGGTACTAAAGTATTTACTAATGCTTGTGGACCATGTATTGGTCAATGGGATAGAGAAGGTGCAGATAAACAAGAAAAAAACACAATCGTTCACTCTTTTAATAGAAACTTTTCTAAAAGAGCTGATGGTAACCCAAATACACATGCTTTTGTAACTTCTCCAGAAATGGTTGCTGCTTTAGCGATTTCAGGAAGATTAGATTTCAATCCTTTAACAGATGCTTTAATCAACGATAAAGGAGAGGAAGTAATGTTAAAAACTCCTTATGGAGATGAATTACCAAATAAAGGATTTGATGTAGAGGATGCTGGTTTTCAAGCTCCAGCTGAAGATGGTAGTGGAGTACAAGTTGTTGTTTCTCCAACATCGGATAGACTTCAGTTATTAGCGCCATTCAAACCTTGGAATGGTGAAAATATTACGGGTGCTAAATTATTAATCAAAGCGTTTGGAAAATGTACTACAGATCATATTTCTATGGCAGGTCCATGGTTACGTTTCCGTGGTCATTTAGATAATATTTCAAATAACATGTTGATTGGTGCAGTTAATGCATTTAATCAAGAAACGAATAAAGTTAAAAACCAATTAAATGGTGCTTATGATGCTGTACCTGCTGTTGCTAGAGCATACAAAGCTGCAGGAGTTCCTTCTGTTGTTGTTGGTGATCATAATTACGGTGAAGGTTCTTCTCGTGAGCATGCTGCTATGGAACCACGTTTCTTAGGGGTGACTGCTGTTTTAGTTAAATCTTTTGCGCGTATTCACGAAACAAACCTTAAAAAGCAAGGAATGTTAGGCTTAACATTTGCTAACGAAGCTGATTATGATAAAATTCAAGAAAACGATACAATCAATTTCTTAGATTTAACATCATTTGCTCCAGGAAAACCATTAACATTAGAATTTGTTCATGCTGACGGTTCTAAAGATATAATTATGGCGAACCATACATATAACGAAGGGCAAATTGAATGGTTTAAAGCAGGTTCTGCTTTAAATTTAATTGCTGCTGGTAAAGCATAAATTTCACTTCTAAGAATTAAAAAATAAAAAAGCTCCATTTATGGAGCTTTTTTATTATCATCTAACTTGGTAAATTGTAAAAAAGGAATCTTCACTGTTTCCTAAAATTTGTACAATTGATAAATCACTTACAACTTCAAAAGTTATTGTGTCATTAGTGTTTAATTCTATTAGAGTCGTAACTTGTCTAACAGGAGGTGAAACATTAACTGAAAGAACACTAATGTTTGCAAAGCTATTTCTATTTAAAACAGTTCCGTTTTTGGTTATTGCAACTCCAAAATTATTTGCAACTCCTACAGTGCTATTTGCTTTAATTTGGACAGAAACAAAATAAATACCATCTTGTTTTGCTGTATAAGTATTTGTAGTAGTATTAAATTCTGAATTAACATCAAATTCTGAGTAGTCGAAGGTGATTTTGGCTTTACCTGAAGATAAATTTAAGCTATATGGCGTACTGGTTGAAAAATGACCTTTGACAAAAGTTTTATAATAACTATTTATTACATTTTTTGAAGAAGCTCTATTAACATTACCTAAGTTGTCTACCACTAGTATAGAGTCTTTGACTGCAGATTCATTCATAGTAGCGGGAGTTGTTCTTATTCTTACCTCACCATTTACATCTAAAGTTTTTGAAGGTTCTGTTGTTTCAATTCCTACTTGAGCAAAAA
>JBEDTP010000079.1:0-5307 GCA_040119075.1 Flavobacterium sp. | reverse complement strand
TGCTGTTCCTAGTTTTGTAGCTTCCGATTTATTAAGTCAGGCTGAACACGGAAAAGACAGTCAAGTGATTTTAGTAACGACTTCCAAAAATATTTTAGATGATGTAGAAGGAGAAATTTATAAGCAGCTTAAAGAATTACCTCGAAAAGAAATTGCACAAGTTGCTATCAATAATTCTAAATTGATTTATGTAGAATCTGAATCTGAAGCATTAAATTTAATCAACGAATATGCACCAGAGCACTTTATTGTTTGCTCTATAAATGAAGATTTATTCGTAAACGGAATCGAAAATGCAGGTTCAGTTTTCATTGGAAATTTCACTCCTGAAAGTGCTGGAGATTATGCTTCTGGAACAAATCATACTTTGCCAACTAACGGATATTCTAAAAGTTATAGCGGTGTAAATTTAGATAGTTTTTTGAAAGCAATGACATTCCAAAAAATTACCCAAAAAGGAATTCAGAATATTGGAAAAGCGATTGAACTTATGGCGAATGCAGAAGGTTTACAAGCACACAAAAATGCAGTTACTTTAAGATTAAACAAATTAAAAAAGAAATAATGAACTTCGATATAACAACCATAGTTCGTGAAAACGTAAAAAAAATGAAACCTTACTCATCAGCAAGAGATGAGTTTGAAAATTTCACACAAGAAATGGTATATTTAGATGCCAATGAAAATCCTTTTTCTAATGGTTTTAATCGTTATCCAGATCCACAACAAAAAGATTTAAAAGCAGAAATAGCAGCAATAAAAGATGTTTATACTGAAAATATCTTATTAGGAAATGGTAGTGATGAAGTACTAGATTTAGTTTTTAGAGCTTTTTGCGAACCTAACAAAGATAATGTCATTACATTACCACCAACTTACGGAATGTATGATGTTTTAGCCAACATTAACGCTATTGAAAATAGAGAAGTTTTATTAAATAATGATTTTCAACCAAATGTAGAGGCAATTTTAGATACAGTTGATAAAAACACAAAAATCATTTTCTTGTGTTCACCAAATAACCCAACAGGTAATTCATTTTCAGATGAATCAGTCTTAAAATTATTGAAAAGTTTTAATGGATTGGTTATAATTGATGAAGCCTATATCGATTTCTCAAAAAACAAAAGTTGGTTAGGTGAATTGAATGTTTTTCCAAATTTAATTATCATTCAAACTTTATCAAAAGCCTTTGCAATGGCTGGTTTAAGGGTTGGGATTTTATACGCATCTAAAGATATTTTAAATGTTTTAAATAAAATAAAACCGCCTTATAACATGAATATTTCTTCGCAAGAAAATGCAATTAGAAAGTTATTACAAGGCACTTTGAAACCACAATTGAAGAAAATTTTACTTGAAAGAAAGAAATTAAAAAATGCTTTGTTAAATTATTCATTTATTGAGAAAATATATCCTACAGATGCTAATTTTATTTTAATTAAAGTAGATGATGCAAACAAACGTTACCAACAATTTTTAGATAATGGAATTGTAGTTCGTAATAGAAGTAACCAACCTTTATGCGAAAATTGTTTGCGAATTACTGTTGGAACTAAAGAAGAAAACTTAAATTTAATCGAAACTTTAAAATCATTCTAAAATGGCTAAAAAAGTATTATTTATTGATAGAGATGGAACAATTGTTTTAGAACCTGAAAATTATCAATTAGATTGTTTATCTAAATTGGAATTCTATCCAAATGCATTTCAATATTTAGCCAAAATTGCTAAAGAATTAGATTTCGAATTGGCAATGGTAACCAATCAAGATGGTTTAGGAACTTCTAGTTTTCCAGAAGATACGTTTTGGCCAACTCAAAACTTCATTTTAAAATCATTTGAGAATGAAGGAGTAGTTTTTAATGAGATTTTCATTGATAAGAGTTTTCCTGAAGAAAATGCACCGACTCGTAAACCTAGAACTGGAATGTTAAACAAATATATTGACAATCCTGCATATGATTTAGCTAATTCGTTTGTATTAGGCGATAGAATAACCGATGTAGAATTGGCTAAAAATTTAGGTGCTAAAGCTATTTTTATTAAAAATGAAGATAACCTAGGTGGTAGTGAAATTGCTTCTTCGGTTGAAGAATTAGCAACTACAATTGCATTAACTACAACTTCTTGGAAAACCATTTACGAATTTCTAAAATTAGAAGAGCGTTCGGCTTCAATCATTCGTAAAACAAATGAAACAGATATTGCAATTACGGTTAATTTAGACGGAACGGGAAAAAGCAAAATTGATACAGGAATTGCTTTTTTTGACCACATGTTAGATCAAATTGCGCGTCACGGTCAAATGGATTTAGATATTCAAGTGAAAGGCGATTTAGAAGTAGATGAACACCACACCATTGAAGATACAGCAATAGCTTTAGGGGAAGTCTTTGCAAAAGCTTTGGGAAATAAATTAGGAATAGAACGTTACGGATTTTGTTTACCAATGGACGACTGTTTAGCACAAGTTGCTATTGACTTTGGAGGAAGAAATTGGTTGGTTTGGGAAGCCGATTTTAAAAGGGAAATGATTGGTCAAATGCCAACAGAAATGTTTTTTCACTTCTTTAAATCATTTACCGATGGTGCAAAAGCTAATTTAAATATCAAAGTGGAGGGAACTAACGAACACCACAAAATTGAAGCTATCTTTAAAGCTTTTGCAAAGGCAATAAAAGTAGCAGTCAAACGCGATACTGAAAAAATGATTTTACCATCTACAAAAGGAATACTTTAATAAGTCATAAGGTCAATAGTTATAAAGTCAAAAGATAAGAGACTTTAAGACATTTGACTTTCAACTTTAAGACTAAAATATATGAAAATTGCAATTATAGATTACGGTGCCGGAAATATCCAAAGTATAAAATTTGCTTTAGAACGATTAGGTTTTGAAGGGATTTTGACTAACGATATAGATTTTATTCGATCAGCTGATAAAGTTATTTTTCCAGGTGTAGGTGAGGCGAGTAGTGCCATGAAAAAGCTTACGGAATCTGGTTTAGATAAATTAATTCCAACGTTGAAGCAACCTGTTTTAGGAATTTGTTTAGGAATGCAATTGATGTGTAAAAATTCGGAAGAAGGAAATACTAAAGGATTAGGGATTTTTGATGTGGATATAATCAAGTTTTCAAATGCGGTTAAAGTTCCACAAATGGGTTGGAATACAATTTATAATTTGAATTCTGATTTATTCAAAAACATTCAAAAGAACGATTATATGTATTTAGTACACAGTTTCTACGCTCCTAAATCTGAAGAAATGATTGCCACAACTAATTATGAAATTGAATATGCTTCAGCATTACAAAAAGATAATTTCTACGGTGTACAATTTCATCCAGAAAAGAGCGGAGTAATTGGAGAACAAATATTAAATAATTTCTTGAAGTTATAACTTTAAGACTTTAGGCTTTCAAACTTTAAGACTTATAAAAAATGAGAATTATACCAGCAATAGATATTATAGAAGGAAAATGTGTTCGCTTATCCAAAGGCGATTACAATACAAAAAAAATATACAACGAAAACCCTTTAGAAGTTGCCAAATCTTTTGAAGACGCAGGAATTGAATATTTACATTTAGTTGATTTAGATGGTGCTAAATCAAGTAGAATAATCAATTATAAAGTTTTAGAGCAAATAGCTTCTCAAACCAGTCTTAAAATTGACTTTGGAGGTGGTTTAAAAACCAATGAAGATTTAAAAATTGCTTTTGAAAGTGGTGCCAATCAAATAACAGGAGGAAGTATTGCGGTTAAAAATCCTACTTTATTCAAAGAATGGATTAACCAATATGGAACAGAAAAGATAATTCTTGGTGCAGATGCCAATAATAGAAAAATAGCGGTTTCGGGTTGGTTAGAAGAAAGCAATGAAGATGTGATACCTTTTATTCAAAACTATCAATTAAATGGAATTTCGTATGCAATTTGTACAGATATTGCTAAAGATGGCATGTTGGAAGGGCCAAGTTTTGAATTATATAAAGAAATTTTGACTTCATGCGAAAATGTAAAACTAATCGCTTCTGGTGGAATTTCAACTTTTGATGAGTTACCAAAACTAGCTGAATTAGGTTGTGAAGGAACAATTATTGGCAAAGCCATCTACGAAGGAAGAATTTCCTTAAAACAATTAGAAAAATATATAAGTAACTAGTGAAAAGTAATTAGTGATTAGCCTCGTTTTAAAGCTAATCACTAGTTACTAATAACTAATAACTAAAAAAAATGCTGACAAAAAGAATTATTCCATGTTTGGATATCAAAAATGGGCGAACTGTAAAAGGTGTTAATTTTATAGATTTAAAAGATGCTGGTGATCCAGTAGAATTAGCAAAAAAATATGCAGAAACAGGTGCAGATGAATTGGTTTTTTTAGATATTTCTGCTACGGAAGAGTGCAGAAAAACATTGGTTGATTTGGTTCGAGAAGTTGCAAAAGCAATCAATATTCCGTTTACTGTTGGCGGTGGAATTAGTTCTGTTGATGATGTCGAAATTTTGCTTAAAAACGGCGCCGATAAAGCTTCAATCAATTCTTCAGCGGTAAAAAGGCCAGAGTTAATTAACGAATTAGCAGCTGCTTTTGGAAGTCAATGTATAGTTGTTGCAATCGATGCCAAACAAATTGACGGTGAATGGATGGTGCATTTAGTAGGAGGAAAGGTTCCAACAGCTATTAAACTATTCGATTGGGCAAAAGAAGTTGAAAAACGAGGAGCAGGTGAAATTTTATTTACATCTATGAATAATGATGGAACTAAAAATGGCTTTGCAAATGAAGCTTTGGTAAAATTATCAGAATTGGTAAATATTCCTATCATTGCTTCTGGTGGCGCAGGAAATAAGCAACATTTCGCCGATACTTTTATCCATGGTAAAGCAGATGCAGCTTTGGCAGCAAGTGTTTTTCATTTTCAAGAAATTGAAATTCCTGAATTAAAAGAGTTTCTAAAAAAACAAAATATAACAATTAGATTATAGTTCACGATACAATTTTTAAAACGTCATTTCGAGTTTTCAGATTTCATCTGAAAGTATCAAGAAAAGTTTCAAAAATTACTCGAACTGACAAATATTAAATAAAAAACATGAAAATAGATTTTACAAAAAATACAAACGGGTTAATTCCAGCTATCATTCAAGACAACGAAACGAAAAATGTTTTAATGTTGGGTTACATGAATCAAGAGGCATTAGACAAAACTTTAGCAACAAATAAGGTTACTTTTTTCAGTCGTTCTAAAAACAGATTATGGACAAAAGGCGAAGAGAGTGGTAACTTTTTAGAATT
>JBEDTP010000078.1:0-5485 GCA_040119075.1 Flavobacterium sp. | reverse complement strand
TCAAAAATGTAACTATTTATAAAATAATAGTTAGTATATTGTAATTCATTTAAAAAAGAATTGATTTTTTTCTTTTGGCTTTAGCAGTATATTTCTTATGCTAAATTACTGAAATATGTTAAGTTAAGCATTTTACGATGAGTATTTTCGATGAAACGTAGTTAAAAATCTATGAAATAACAATAATTATGTTAAATAATAATAAAATATATAAAATATTTTGACTTTCTTTATAGTAATAAAAATTATATATTATGAAAAACTTAATTATTGTACGTCATTCTAAATCAAGTTGGGAATTACCTTTAAATGATATTGATAGGCCATTATCAAAAAGAGGTATTCATAATGCTCATTTAATTTCTACAAAAATTCAAGATTTATTACCAAAATCATTTATAATTTGGAGCAGTAAAGCAAAAAGAGCTAAAGAGACTGCAATGATTTTTTCTCAAAACTTGTTAATCAACTATGAAAACATCTTAATAAAAGATGAGCTTTATACTTTTGACGAGAAAAAATTAGAAGAAATCATAAAAAAATGTGAAAATATGTACGATAATTTAATTCTTTTCGGACATAATGAAGCTATTACAAATTTTGTTAATAAATTTGGAGACCTTTTTATAAATAATGTTCCTACATCAGGAGTGGTTTCTATGCAATTTGATATAGATGATTGGAGCAAATTAAAAAATGGAAAAATTTTAAAATCTATTTTCCCAAGTCACTATAAACATGAACAATACAAATCAGAACAGATACATAGATAGAGAAAAAAGTTGGCTTACATTTAATGCAAGAGTTTTGCAAGAAGCAGGTGATTCCTCTGTCCCTCTTTTAGATAGACTTCGATTTTTAGGAATTTTTTCAAATAATCTTGATGAGTTTTTTAGAGTTCGTTATGCAGCAATTAGAAGAATGAACTTTGAAAGTATTGATACTGAAAAAGTTTTAGGAGGTATTTCCGCTGAAAAGTTATTGAAAGAGATTACAGAAATAGTAATTGAACATCAATCTGAAAGCTTGCGAATACTAGGAGAAATTGAACAAAAACTAGAAAAAGAAAATATTTATATAATTAATGAGAAGGAGATATCTAAAGAACAAGAAAACTTTATAAAAGACTATTTTACTCAAATAGTTAGCCCAGCATTAGTTACAATCATGCTAAACGATTTAGACACTTTTCCTTTATTAAAAGACACATCTGGATATTTAGCAATAAAACTAAAAGTAAATTCTTTTGGAAAAAAGAATGAAATTAGATATGCGGTTGTTGAAATACCGACATCTATCAACAGGTTTGTTGTATTACCCTCAAATGATGAGCAGCAACATATAATATTATTAGATGATGTTATTAGATTAAATTTGCATTCTATTTTTAATGTGTTCAATTATACTAGTATTTCTGCGCATATGATAAAGATTACTAGAGATGCTCAATTAGAGTTTGATAGTGATTTAAGTAAAAGTTTTATTGAAAAAATATCAGACAGTGTTAAAGAACGTAGAGTAGGTGAACCTGTTCGTTTCGTTTATGATCAAGCTATTGATGAAGATACACTTGGCTTTTTCTTACATAGAATGCACATTAATAGTTCTGATAGTATCATTCCAGGTGGTAGATATCATAACCGAAGAGATTATATGAATTTCCCTAATCTTGGAAGATATGATTTATTATATAAAAAAAACTTACCATTACCAGTACCAGGATTTGATTTAGATGGAAGTTTGTTAGAGAAGATAAAAAAGAAAGATTATTTATTGTCTACACCTTATCAATCTTTTTCATATTTAATTAAATTTTTAAGAGAGGCTGCAATTGATCCAAATGTTGTTACTATAAAGATTACATTGTATCGATTAGCTAAAAACTCGCAAATTGTAAGCTCACTAATTAATGCCGCTAAAAATGGCAAAAAGGTAACGGTACAAATTGAATTGCAAGCTCGATTTGATGAGGCAAGTAATATTTCCTATTCAGAACAAATGCAAACTGAAGGAATTGAATTGATTTTCGGTGTAAAAGGATTAAAAGTTCACAGTAAAATATGTGTTATTGAAAGAGTTGAAGAAAGTAAAGTAAAACGTTACGGATTTATTTCTACGGGTAATTTTAATGAAAATTCAGCTAAAATCTATACAGATGTTACTCTTTTTACTGCTAATCAAGAAATATTAAAAGATACAGCTAAGGTTTTTGAGTTTTTTGAAATAAATTATAAAGTATACAGGTATAAACATTTATTTGTTTCACCACATTATACTAGAGTCAAGTTCAATAAATTAATTGAAAGAGAGATTTTAAATGCTAAATCTGGTAATGACGCATATATTGGTTTAAAAATGAACAGCTTGTCTGATTTTAAATTAATTGATAAATTATATGAAGCAAGTAATGCAGGAGTAAAAATTCAATTAGTAATTAGAGGAATATGTTGTATAATTCCTGGCGTTAAAGGAATGAGCGAAAATATTGAAGCTATAAGTATTGTAGATAATTATTTAGAACATTCTCGTATTTACATTTTTGGTAATGAAGGTAATTCAGATGTTTATATTTCATCTGCCGATTTTATGACAAGAAATTTAGATGCTCGTGTAGAAGTGACTTGTCCTATTTATGATGAAGATATTAAGAAGGAATTAATAGAAATTTTTAACATCGGATGGAAAGCCAATGTAAAAGCAAGAGTTCATTCTGAGAATTTAAAAAATGAGTACCGAAGAAATGGTGGTGAAAAGCCATATAGAGCACAGTTAGAAATGTATAATTATTATAGAAACAAGCTTGAAGTTATTACTGAAAAAGTATAATTACAAGTTCAATAATAATTTATCAATTTACCCATTTAAATGATTACATTAAAAAAATATGCTGCAATAGATATAGGTTCCAATGCCATGCGTTTATTGGTAACCAATATTGTTGAGCAAAAAGGTCAATCAACACAATTTAACAAAAGTTCATTAGTTCGTGTGCCTATTCGTTTGGGGCAAGACGCATTTACAGTTGGAGAAATTTCTGATGAAAATATCCAAAGAATGGTTGATGCAATGAAAGCTTTTAGTTTACTTATGAAGGTTCATAAAGTTGAAAAATATAAGGCTTGTGCAACTTCAGCAATGCGCGAAGCTTATAACGGTAGTGATATTGTTGCGCTTATAAAAAAGAAAACTGATATTAAAATTGATATTATTGACGGTAGAAAAGAAGCTGCAATTATTTCAAGTTCAGATTTAAAACAATTTATCAATTCAGATAAAACTTATTTGTATGTTGATGTTGGTGGTGGAAGCACCGAATTTTCAATTTTTAGTGAAGGAAAAATAGTTGCTTCAAAATCATTTAAAAACGGAACCGTACGATTATTAAATAATATGGTTTCTGAAATTGTTTGGGTTGAAATTGAGAAATGGATAAAAAATGCTGTTGCTCCTTATGAAGAAGTAACACTTATAGGTTCTGGTGGAAATATCAATAAATTATTTAAATTATCAGAAAAACATCAATCAAAACCTTTATCATATGTGTATTTAAATGCTCAGTTTCAAAAATTAAGTACAATGACTTATGAGCAAAGGATAACAGAACTTGGGTTAAATCCAGATAGAGCCGATGTTATTATACCTGCTACTCGTATTTATTTAAATGCAATGAAATGGAGTGGAGCAAGACAAATTTATGTTCCTAAAATTGGACTTTCAGACGGTATTGTAAAAGCCATGTATTTTGGTAAACTTTAAAATAAATAATAAAATAAAAAAATCCGACTCGTTTAAAAGTCGGATTTTTTATATGTATATTTTCCTTATTCTTACAAGTGTATAACTTCACCATAAGCATCAGCAACAGCTTCCATAACCGCTTCACTCATTGTAGGGTGAGGGTGAACCGCTTTTAAGATCTCATGTCCTGTTGTTTCTAGTTTACGTGCTACAACTGCTTCAGCAATCATATCTGTAACACCAGCACCAATCATATGGCAACCTAACCATTCTCCGTATTTTGCATCAAAAATAACTTTTACAAAACCGTCTGGTGTTCCAGCTGCTTTTGCTTTTCCTGATGCTGAGAAAGGAAATTTACCAACTTTCAATTCGTATCCTTTTTCTTTTGCTTGTTTTTCAGTCATCCCTACAGAAGCAATTTCTGGAGTTGCATAAGTACAACCAGGAATGTTTCCATAATCTAATGGTTCAACGTGTAAACCTGCTAATTTTTCAACTAATAAAATTCCTTCAGCAGAAGCAACGTGTGCTAAAGCTTGTCCTGGAGTAACATCTCCAATTGCAAAATATCCAGGAATATTAGTTTGATAAAAATCGTTAACTAAGATTTTATCTCTATCAGTAGCGATTCCTACTTCTTCTAAACCAATGTTTTCAATATTAGTTTTGATTCCAACAGCAGAAAGTAAAATATCAGCCTCTAAAACTTCTTCTCCTTTTGAAGTTTTAACGAAAGCTTTAACTCCTTTTCCAGAAGTATCAATTCTTTCTACAGAAGAATTTGTCATTATTTTAATTCCAGCTTTCTTTAACGAACGCTCAAATTGTTTTGAAATGTCTTCATCTTCAACTGGAACTACATTTGGCATAAATTCAACAATAGTCACATCAGTTCCCATAGCATTGTAAAAATGTGCAAACTCAACTCCAATTGCTCCAGAACCTACAACAATCATCGATTTTGGTTGTTCTGGTAAAGTCATTGCTTGGCGGTAACCAATTACTTTTTTACCGTCTTGTGGTAAGTTTGGTAATTCACGAGAACGTGCACCAGTTGCAATAATAATGTTATCAGCAGAATATTCAGTTACTTTTCCATCAGCAGCTGTTACAGCAACTTTTTTCCCAGGTAATACTTTTCCAAAACCGTCAATAACATCAATTTTGTTCTTTTTCATTAAGAATTGAACACCTTTGCTCATTCCGTCAGCAACGTCTCTAGAACGTTTTACAACTGCAGAAAAATCTTTATCTACGTTATCTACTTTTAATCCGTAATCAGATGCATGTTTTAAATAATCAAATACTTGAGCAGATTTTAATAATGCTTTTGTTGGGATACAACCCCAATTTAAACAAATTCCACCTAAATTTTCTTTTTCAACAACCGCTACTTTAAAACCTAATTGAGAGGCTCTAATTGCAGTAACATAACCACCAGGACCACTTCCTAAAACTATAATATCGTATTTCATAATCTATGATTTTCTCTAATTTATAATGCTTGCGAAATTAAACAATTAATTTATAAGTTTCAATAACAATTTAAACTTTATGCCGAAACTGAAAATTGAGAATCGTATAACTTTCTATAAAATCCATTTTCAATTTGTAATAATTCATTGTGTGAACCTTTTTCAACAATTTTACCTTTGTCCATTACAATAATAGTATCTGCATTTACAATTGTTGCCAATCGATGTGCAATTACTATTGATGTTCTACCTTTAGTTAAAATATCTGT
>JBEDTP010000077.1:0-5491 GCA_040119075.1 Flavobacterium sp. | reverse complement strand
CTTTTTATGTGTTTTACTAATTATATTTAGTTCACAATATGCGATTTCCCAAGTCGGTATAAATACTACTAGTCCACAAGAAACTTTACATGTTGAAGGAACATTAAGGGTTACAAATACTAATAATACTACAACCACTACAAAATTAGCAGGTACTTGTGGTCAAGGTACAGTTTCAGATATTTTAGTTGGTGAAAACTTAACTCTAAACAGTAATGTTTTAAGTGCTAATTCAGGGAATTATGGAATTGTTGATATTGCTCTTCCAGTTGTTGTTGTAAATCAAGTATTTGATAATTTAGAGTTAAACGTTGGAGGTGTTAATCTTAATAAAGTAATTTTTAGGTTAAATACAGGTGTTTCAATGAACTTTTCTTTACGTGGAATTAAAGGTGGAACAGACGGTAGACATATAATTATATACAATACTAGTACTGCAAATATGAAAATTGACCATTTAATGTCATCTAATCCAGTAAATTCAATTAATGATTTAGGATCTTCTACACAAACTAATGGTGTAGGTACAGTTGAATTGGTTTATGATGGAGTTACAAAGAATTGGTTGGTAATAAACATAAGAAGTTAAATTTATTATAAGATATTACTTCAATTACTATATTTAGCAACGATATTCTTTAAAAATTTATATCTTTGAAATCATCATTAGAGCTACTAATGATGATTTTTTTTAAATGGAATATTCTATGCGACATATACTTACGTTTTTATTATTATCACAACTTATATTTGCCCAAAATAAATCAAATTTAACTCAAGAAAAATGGGTAGATAGTGTGTATAATCAATTTTCGTTTGAAGAAAAAGTAGGTCAATTATTTATGGTTGCAGCTTATTCAAATAAAAATGAAGCACATAATAAATCTATTGATGATTTAATTTCTAAGTATAAAATTGGAGGTTTAATCTTTTTTCAAGGCGGGCCAGTTCGTCAAGCTAATTTAACCAATAGATATCAAGCTCAATCTAAAGTTCCATTATTTATAGGAATTGATGCAGAATGGGGTTTAAGCATGCGATTAGATTCTACCTATCGTTATCCTTGGAATATGACGCTTGGTGCCGTTCAAAATTTAAGCCTTATTGAAAAAATGGGACAGCAAATGGGGCGACAATCAAAACGTATGGGAATCCATTTTAATTTTGCACCTGTTGTTGATATTAATACAAATCCTAAAAACCCAATTATTGGTAATCGTTCATTTGGAGAAAATAAGTTTAATGTTGCTGAACGAGCAGTTGCATTAATGAAAGGTTTTCAAAGTGAAGGATTATTTGCTACCGCGAAGCATTTTCCAGGTCATGGAGACACATCATCTGATTCTCATCATACTTTACCAGTTGTAAAATTTGATAGAAAAAGAATTGACGATGTAGAGTTATATCCTTATAGAGAGCTTATTAAGAATGGTTTATCAAGTATAATGGTTGCTCATTTAGATATTCCAAGTTTAGAATCTCGAAAAGGATATCCAACTTCAATTTCTTATAATGTTGTTACCGATATTTTACAAAACGATTTAGGTTTTAAAGGTTTGATTTTTACAGATGCTTTAAATATGAAGGGGGCAAGTAATTTTAAGCAACCTGGAGATATAGACTTAGAGGCTTTTTTAGCAGGAAATGATATTTTGCTTTTTGCTGAGAATGTTCCGTTAGCAGTTGAAAAATTCAAATCTGCGTTTAACGATGGAAAATTGACCGAAGAACGAATTGCTTTTTCAGTAAAAAAGATTTTAAATTATAAGTATAAAGCAGGATTAAACAATTATAAAATTATTGAAATAAATAACCTTGTTGAAGATTTAAATAAACCTGAATTTGATGCGTTAAATTTCGATTTATATGAAAATGCAATTACTGTTCTTACGAATAAAGATAAAATTGTACCTATAAAGAAAATTGAAAAAGAAAAAATTGCTTACGTGAGTATAGGAAATGATTATTCAGATATTTTCGTAAAATCATTAAATAAATATACTGATGTAACTGAGTTAAAAACAGATGATTTAGATGAGTTGTTGATTCTTTTAGAAGATTATACCAAGGTAATTGTTGGTTATCATAAAACTGATGGAGCATGGAAAAATCATGATTTAAGTTTCAAAGAATTGCTTTGGATTGATCGAATTTCCAAACAAAATAAAACCATAGTTACTTTTTTTACAAAACCGTATTCGTTATTGAATATTAAAAATTTTTCAGGAATTGAGAGTGTTATTTTAGCGTATCAAAACAATGATTTTGCTCAAATTACTGCTGCAGATGTTATCTTTGGCTCTAAAAATGCGAAAGGAAAATTACCAGTTTCTATAAACGATGATTTTGAAATAAATGATGGTGTTATTACCCAAAATTTAAACCGATTATCATTTGGTGTTCCTGAGAATGTAGGGATGAATTCTAAAGTTCTAGCAAAAATTGATTCTATTGCAAATTATGCTGTTTCAAATAAAATGACACCAGGTGCACAAATTATTGTAGCTAGAAAAGGAGTTGTAGTTTATCAAAAATCTTTTGGATACATGACTTATGAAAATAAAGATAAAGTTGAAAATTCAAATTTATATGATGTAGCATCGTTAACTAAAATTTTGTCAACATTACCTAATTTAATGATTCAATATGAAAAAGGTAAAATTAAATTAGATACTAAATTAAGCAACATGCTTCCGGTATTTAAAAAAACAAATAAGGAAAACATAACTTTTTTAGATTTACTAACACATCAAGCTAGGCTTCAACCTTGGGAACCTTTTTACAAGAGAACATTAAATAGTGCAGGTTTTCCAGCTGAAAAATATTATAAAAAAACATTTTCAGATGAATTTCCTATTCAAGTTTCAGAAAATTTATTTTTAAGAAAAGACTATAATGACACAATCATGAAAGTTATAGCAAATAGTGAATTGTTATCTAAAAGAGAATATAAATACAGTGATTTTTCATTCATATTAATGAAAGAATATTTAGAAAGAATAACTTCTAAAAAATTGGATGAATTATCGGAAGATAACTTTTATTCTTATTTAGGTGCAAAGTCAATGACATATAACCCATTGAGGAAGTTTGATATGAGATATATTGTTCCAACAGAAAATGATAATTACTTTAGATACACTACGATTCAGGGCTATGTTCATGATATGGCAGCAGCAATGCAAGGTGGAGTTTCTGGTCATGCAGGTTTATTCTCAAATGCACTAGATGTAGCTAAGATGATGCAAATGTATTTACAAAAGGGAACTTATGGAGGACATGAATTTTTCTCTGAAGAAACATTAAATGCCTTTAATAAATGCTATTTCTGTAAAGATGGTAATAGGAGAGGACTTGGTTTTGATAAACCTCAACTTGGTGAATCCGGCCCCACATGTGGATGTGTTTCATTGACAAGTTTTGGACATACTGGTTTTACTGGAACTATAGCATGGGCAGATCCTGATAAAGAAATTGTTTATGTCTTTTTATCTAACAGAACATATCCTGAAGCTAAAGTAAATTACTTATCAAGAAATAATATTAGAGAGAATATTCAAAAAGTAATTTACGAAGCAATTATTGAATAATTTTTTAACTTTATAAAAAAGAATTATGACATCAACAGCGCAATCACCAAATGAATATATAAAAGAAGCCCCTGAAGAAAGAAGACCAGCTTTAGAGCAATTAAGAAAAACAATTTTAGATAATTTACCAAAAGGCTTTGAAGAAGGAATGAGTTATGGAATGATTGGTTATTTCGTGCCACACAGCATTTATCCAAAAGGATATCATTGTGATACAAAATTGCCACTACCATTTATGAGCTTCGCCTCTCAAAAAAATAGTGTTAATTATTATCATATGGGTATTTACGCTGATAAAGAACTTTATAACTGGTTTGTTTCTGAATATCCAAAATACTCTAAAAAGAAATTAGACATGGGAAAAAGTTGTATGCGATTTAAAAAAACTGAAGATATTCCTTTCCAATTAATTGGTGAATTGGTTCAAAAAATAAGTGTTAAACATTGGATAGAAACATATGAAGATGCTTTTAAAAAATAATTTAACTATTATTTAAAAGTCTAGCTTGTTTTAAAGTCTTAATTTTAAAGAAAATTAGTATAAAAATGAAAATTGCAATTGTTTGTTATCCAACGTTTGGAGGAAGTGGAGTAGTCGCTACAGAATTAGGCTCTGAATTAGCAAAAAGAGGTCACGAAATTCACTTTATAACATACAGTCAACCAGTGCGTTTAGCTTTATTAAACAAAAATATATTTTATCACGAAGTTAATGTGCCTGAGTATCCATTATTTCATTTTCAACCATATGAACTAGCGCTTTCTAGTAAATTGGTAGATATGGTTAAACTACATTCTATTGATGTATTGCATGTGCATTACGCCATTCCACACGCATATGCAGGATATATGGCAAAGCAAATGCTTGCTGAAGAAGGAATATATTTACCAATGATTACCACATTACATGGTACAGATATTACTTTAGTTGGAAACCATCCATTTTATAAACCTGCCGTTACTTTTAGTATTAATAATTCTGATTTTGTAACGAGTGTTTCTGAAAGTTTAAAGGATGATACTTACAGATTATTTGATGTTAAAAAGGAAATTCAAGTAATCCCTAATTTTATTGAAATTTCAAAAGAATCTATAGATGAAACTTCTCCTTGCCATAGATCACTAATGGCAACTGAAGATGAAAAGATAATTACACATATTTCTAATTTTAGAAAAGTAAAAAGAATTGATGATGTTATAAAGATTTTTTTTGAGATTCAAAAAACAATACCATCTAAACTAATGATGGTTGGAGAAGGACCTGAAAAAGAAGGAGCTGAAAAATTATGTGATGAGTTAGGCATTATGAGTAAAGTTATCTTTTTTGGTAACAGTAATGAAATAGATAAAATTTTATGTTATACAGATTTATTTTTATTACCATCAGAGACCGAAAGTTTTGGATTAGCTGCATTAGAGGCAATGTCTTGCGGAGTGCCTGTTATTTCAAGTAATTCAGGTGGTTTGCCAGAAGTAAATAAGAATGGAATCACGGGTTATTTAAGTAATGTTGGAGATGTTGAAAGTATGAGTAAAAATGCGATTTCAATTTTATCAGATGATGAAAAACTATTAAAGTTTAAACAAAACGCTTTAAAAGAAGCTTCAAAATTTGATATTAAGAATATATTACCAATTTACGAAGATTTATATTTTAAAGCAGTTAAAGAAAAAGTATAATGAAGTATATTTTATTTTTGTTATCAATAACATTTTTAAGCTGTTCTTCAGGAAAGGACAAATCCAATGTAGCTTATAAAATTTTACATTCTGGGCAAAATACATCAATTGAAAATAAAGACTTTCTTCTAATCGAAAACAACGAAGACTATATTTCGGTTATTGAAAAGTTAAATATTGACGAATCTGATTTTGATAATTTATTAAATGTTGATTTTAAA
>JBEDTP010000076.1:0-5494 GCA_040119075.1 Flavobacterium sp. | reverse complement strand
CGAAGCACTGTAATGCTAGCATCTTCAATAGGAGTGTCGAATTCCTTATCCATCAAAATAACTGTTTTTTCATTATCTTGAGAATAACTATGTATACAAAATAAAGCTAATATAAGTAAGTATACTTTTTTCATATATAGCAATTATTAGTATAAATATATAACAATTCTTAAAGACAGCCAATAAAAAACTCCTCAAAGTGAGGAGTTTAGATTATTCATTATGTAAAAACGCTTGCCTATTTAAAAGAGTTTCTTCACTTTCTACATGATTATCATCAGGAATACAACAATCAACAGGACATACAGCTGCACATTGTGGTTCTTCGTGAAAACCTTTACATTCTGTGCATTTTCCTGGCACTATATAATAAACATCGTCAGATAAAGGTGTTTGAGCAGCGTCAGAATCTACTTCTGTTCCATCAGGAAGAATAATTTTACCACTTAATTTAGTCCCATCTTTATACCTCCAATCATCTGCACCTTCATATATTGCTGTATTTGGGCATTCTGGTTCACAAGCACCACAATTAATACATTCGTCAGTTATAATTATTGCCATTTTTATTCGTTTAAAAGTTATAAAGTCAAAAATTGAAAGTCAATACAAAATACTTTAGACATTATGATATTAGACTTTGAACTAATTATCTTATTTTTGCACAAAATTACAATGTAAACCACATATATACAAGTTACAGATGTTACAAATTGAAATTAAAAAGTGTTTTGTTGAATTAAGTAAGTTTTTAAGTCAATTTTCATTAGAAAAAAATGAAAAAAAATCTGAAGTAAAAAACAACGAAGACTATTTTGAAAAATTTGTATCATTAATTGAATTGTCTCAATCACATAACGGTTGGTTTACTCCAGAACAAGTTTATTTTTCAATTAATTCATGGGCTGAAGCCTTGAAAGAAGAAAACTTAAATAAATGGTTAGATAATTATACTTTTAAAGAAAACCCAAATAAAAATATTGGACTAATTTTAGCAGGAAATATTCCATTAGTTGGTTTTCATGATTTTTTATCGGTTTTAATTAGTGGGAATAATGTTTTAGTTAAAACTTCTTCAAACGACCAACACTTAATAAAATTTTTAGCCAACTATTTAATTTCAATTGACGAAAGATTAAAAAACAGAATAACTTTTGTTGAAGGTAAACTGGAAGGTTTCGATGCTGTTATAGCAACTGGAAGTAATAATACTTCTAGATATTTTGAATACTATTTCAAAGACAAGCCGAGCATCATTAGAAAAAACAGAAATTCAGTTGCTGTTTTAAACGGAAATGAAACTACTGAAGATTTAGAAAACTTAGGTGAAGATATCTTTAGATATTTTGGTTTGGGCTGTAGAAATGTATCAAAAATATTTGTTCCTAAAGGATATGATTTCAAACATTTTTTTGAATCTATTTTCAAATATAAAGATGTAATTTTTTACGAAAAGTATGCCAATAATTACGACTATAATAAAGCCGTTTTCTTAATGAGTCTTTATAAACTTCTTGACAATGAATTCCTTACTTTAAAAGAAGATACAAGCTACTCCTCTCCTATTTCAAGTGTTTTTTATGAGTTTTATGATAACATTAATGACATTAAAACTCATTTAAAAAAGGATGCTGATCAAATTCAATGTATTGTTTCCAATGATTTAATTGAAAATAGTATTGCGTTTGGACAAACACAAAAACCTCAACTTTGGGATTACGCAGATAATATAGACACTTTAGAATTTTTAAATTCATTAAACTAATAAAGGTTATTCACTTTTATTGTTAACAATTAAGTGAAATTAAAATTAAAATAAATGCTTCATTATTGGAGTATTTACGAAATTTGTATCGTTCAACACAACTAACTACTATTCACATTTAAAAAAATGAAAAAACACAATTACAGTGCAGGTCCTTGCATTTTACCTCAAGAAGTATTTGAAAAAGCGGCACAAGCAGTTTTAAATTTCAACGATTCTGGGTTATCTATTTTAGAAATTTCACATAGAAGTGCCGATTTTGTTGCGGTTATGGAAGAAGCAAGAGCTTTAGCTTTAGAACTATTAGGATTGCAAGGAAAAGGTTACCAAGCTTTATTTTTACAAGGCGGAGCAAGTTTGGAATTTTTAAGAATTCCTCTAAACTTAATGCAAGAAAATGGCAAAGCGGCTTATTTAGACACTGGAACTTGGGCAAATGGTGCTATTAAAGAAGCAAAAACTTTTGGAGAAACGATTGTAGTTGCTTCATCTAAAGATGCAAACTATACTTTTATCCCAAAAGACTATTCAATTCCTTCTGATGTAAATTATTTTCACTGTACTTCTAACAATACTATTTTTGGAACACAAATGAAATCATTCCCTCAAACTTCGGTTCCTGTTGTTTGCGATATGAGTTCAGATATTTTTTCGCGTAGTTTAGATTTCTCAAAATTTGACATCATTTATGCAGGTGCTCAAAAAAACATGGGACCGGCTGGAGCAACTTTAGTAGTCATAAAAGACGAAATTCTTGGGAAAACTGGAAGAAATATTCCAAACATTTTAAACTATCAACAGCATATTGCTAAAGAAAGTATGTATAATACACCACCCGTATTTGCGGTTTATACATCATTATTAACGTTACAATGGTTAAAAGCTAAAGGTGGAATTGCAGCAATTGAAAAAGAGAATGAAGCAAAAGCAACTTTACTTTATACTGAAATAGACAGAAACCCTTTATTTAAAGGGGCTGCCAATAAAGAAGACAGATCAATTATGAATGCTACTTTTTTATTAGTTGATGAAAATCATAAAGATACATTTGATAAAATGTGGAAATCAGCAGGGATATCTGGTATAAACGGGCATCGTTCTGTAGGAGGTTATAGAGCATCTATGTATAACGCTTTACCTATTGAAAGTGTACAAGTATTAGTAAACGTAATGCAAGAATTAGAAGAAAAAATATAATAATAGTGGAACGAGATTGCTTCGTTCCTCGCAATGACAAAATAAAAATGAAAGTATTAGCAAACGATGGAATTTCTAAAAAAGGTATTAAAGCCTTAGAAAAAGGTGGGTTTGAAGTTATTACTACAAAGGTAGCACAAGAACAAGTTGCGAATTATTTAAACACACATTCAATTGATGTGCTTTTAGTAAGAAGTGCAACTAAAGTAAGACAAGATATTATTGACAACTGTCCAGGATTAAAAATTATAGGTCGTGGCGGGGTTGGAATGGATAATATTGACGTAGATTATGCTCGAAGCAAAGGAATTCATGTAATCAACACTCCAGCTGCATCTTCAGAATCGGTAGCGGAATTGGTTTTTGCACATTTATTCTCTGGAATTCGTTTTCTACATGATGCAAATAGAAACATGCCTTTAGAAGGAGACACCAACTTCAATAATTTAAAGAAAGCATATGCAAATGGAGTAGAGTTAAGAGGAAAAACATTAGGAATTATTGGTTTTGGAAGAATTGGACAAGCTGTTGCTAAAATTGCACTTGGATTAGGAATGAAAGTAATTGCATCTGACAAATATGTGGGCGAAGCCGTAATTAGAGTCGACTTCTATAACGGACAATTCATTAATGTAGATATTGTTACTGAACCGTTAGAAGATTTATTTAGACATTCTGATTTCATCACATTACACGTTCCTGCTCAAGATGGCTATGTAATTGGTAAAGAAGAATTAAAAATAATGAAAGATGATGTAGGAATTGTAAACGCAGCTCGTGGCGGTGTTATAGATGAAGTTGCATTAGTAGAAGCTTTAGATGAAGGGAAAGTTTTGTTTGCAGGTTTAGATGTTTTTGAAAACGAACCAACTCCTGAAATTAAAATTTTAATGAACCCAAAAATATCTTTAACACCACATATTGGTGCTGCAACAAATGAAGCTCAAGATAGAATTGGAACTGAACTTGCAGAACAAATTATAAGTTTATTGAAAAACAGTTAGCACATTTTTTTGTAACTTTATAAATTAACTCTAATTTAAAATAAAATTATGTCAGGAATTACAGATTTATTAAACAGCGATATGGGTAAAGAACTTGTAAGTTCAATTTCTCAAAAAACAGGAATTGATGCTTCACAAGCAACTAACGTAGTTTCATCTGGTTTACCAGCTCTTATGGGTGCAATGCAAAACAATTTAAGTTCGGCTGATGGTGCTTCAGGATTAATGAACGCCTTAACAAGTGGTAAACACGATGGAAGTATTTTAGACAATCTTAGTGGTTTTTTAAATGGTGGAGATTTTTCTGATGGTTCAAAAATCCTAGGTCATGTTTTAGGAGGTAATCAAGATACAATGGTTCAAGGATTAAGTTCAAAGACCGGTGTTGATTCTAGCACAATTTCTAAAATATTACCTATGCTTGCTCCTATTGTAATGGGGTATTTAGGCAAACAAACCAAAAGTAAAGGCGTTTCTAATGGTTCAGATTTAGGAGGAATATTAGGCGGACTTCTTGGGGGCTCTGGTGGAAATTCTGTATTGACTTCTGTATTAGACCAAAACGGAGACGGCAAGTTAGATGTTAGTGACGCTATGTCTGCTTTAAGCGGAAAGAAAAAAGGTGGTCTTGGTGGTTTATTAAGTGGTCTTTTTGGTAAAAAATAACATCAAATTATTACTATATGTTAAAAGCACTGACTTTGTCGGTGCTTTTTTTTATCTTTATGTGACTAAATTCATCCATATGAAAACATATATAATTATCATATTTAGTATAATTGGACTTCTCTTTTCATGCAAAAGCCAGAATGACTCTGCCGAATTTAAAAAGAATAATTCTCAATTAGAATCAGATACTATAAGAATAGCTAATGAAGAATTAGAATATGAAATTATTATTATTGATGGTGGTTTTACATCTTGGTTTAATACCTTTGCAAGACCAAGAGGTTTTTATTCACAATCATATTTAGAAATAAGAAATCAATTTTGGGTTCAAGAGTGGAATTATAGAATTAATCGTTCTCCGCAACTAAATTCAATATATGATTGGCCTATAAATTATGATAGTAGTATTAATTATGGTTATGAAGTAAACTACATGCTTTATAATTACTTGGTTTATTTTCAATTAAAACACAAAACTAAATTAGGAGGCTTTACTCCAAGAATTTAAAATATGAATAAATTAAAAGAACGTTGGAATATTGACAATAATTGGCAATTAATCATCATTTTTATAGTATTTGCTATCACTGGATCAACAGCAGCTTATTTATCTAAACCCGTTACAAATTTTATTGGACTTACAAAAGATTCGGTATCTCTTTGGGTTTATTGGCCAATTCGAATTTTAATACTTTTCCCCGTATATCAAGTTATGCTTGTAGTAATTGGGGCGTTGTTTGGTCAGTTTAAATTCTTTTGGGATTTTGAAAAGAAAATGCTTTACAGAATGAAACTTGATTTTATAGTTAATTTTGTAGATGAAAAAATAAAATAAAAGCTCCAATTGGAGCTTTTATTT
>JBEDTP010000075.1:0-5521 GCA_040119075.1 Flavobacterium sp. | reverse complement strand
CGGTTATAGAAATAAACCCAATAGCACATAAAGAGAATATTGATTTTCTCAAGAAAACCTTTGGTAAAAAAGTAATCCTATCATCTGTTGTAAAAGGCAATGCCTATGGACATGGTTTAAAAGAATTTTCTGCAATGGCATATTCTAATGGAATTATGCATTTTTCTGTATTTGATGTGGAAGAAGCTAAAATTATTTTTGACACATTAGGCAATAAAGCAACTATTTTAATTATGGGTTTTGTTGCAGATGATGATTTACCTTGGGTAATTGAAAATAAAATTGAGTTTTTTGTGTTTGAACGTTATAGATTAGCAAAAGCTACTAAAGTTGCTAAGAAACTGAAGATAAAAGCAATAATTCATATTGAAGTTGAAACAGGAATGAATAGAACAGGGTTTGATTTAAAAAATATTTCAAGAGTGGCTCAATTTTTAATAAAAGAAGAAAAGAACATTCATTTTAAAGGACTTTGTACACATTATGCTGGAGCAGAAAGCATTGCAAATTATTACAGAGTTACCAAACAAATAGAAATTTTCAATAAAGCAGAAGCCATTTTTAAATCAGCGGGAATTCAACCTGAAATTAGACATTCTGCTTGTTCTGCAGCATCAATGATGTTTCCAGAAACACGAATGGATTTAGTCCGTATTGGAATTATTCAATATGGTTTTTGGCCAAGCACAGAAATATTGGTAGGTTATTTAAATTCAAAAAAGAAAAAAATAGATCCTTTACAACGTGTAATCAGTTGGAAAAGCGAAGTAATGAGTATTAAGCGTGTTAAATCGGGAGAGTTTATTGGTTATGGTACCAGTTATATGGCAAAGGACAATATGAAAATTGCTACTATTCCACTTGGATATTCACATGGTTATAGCCGTTCATTAAGTAATCAAGGTAGAACTTTAGTTAATGGACTTCGTTGTGATGTTATCGGAACTGTAAATATGAATATGTTAACTATAGATGTAACAAAAGTTGAAAACGTAAAAAAAGGAGATGAAGTGGTTTTAATTGGAGATCAAAAAGACTTATCTTTATCTGTATCATCATTTAGCGATTTGAGTAATATGCTTAATTACGAATTATTAACACGAATTTCTAAAACAATTCCTAGGAAAATTATAAAATAATGGCATTTCTAAAATTATATAAAGGAAAATTACAGGAAAATTACACGTTTTTAAATAGTTTATTTAAAGAACGTAATATTGAATGGGGTGTTGTTACAAAGTTATTATGTGGAAATAACATTTATTTAAAAGAAGTTATAAATCTTGGCGTTACCGAAATGCACGATTCAAGAATTAGTAATCTAAAGAAAATTAAAAAGCTTGACCCTAACATTAAAACGGTATACATAAAGCCACCTTCAAAAAGAAACATTTCCAAAATCGTAAAATATGCTGATGTAAGTTTCAATACCGAAATTTACACTATTCAAATGCTTTCTGAAGAAGCTAAACTGCAAAGTAAAACACACCAAATCATCATTATGATAGAAATGGGCGATTTACGTGAAGGTGTTTTAGGTGAAGAATTATTGAATTTTTACGAACAAATATTTAGCTTACCAAATATTGAAATTAGAGGAATTGGAACCAATTTAAACTGTCTTAGTGGTGTAATGCCAACACAAGATAAACTTATTCAACTTAGTTTATACAAACAACTAATTGAAGCTAAATTTAATGTGAAAATTCCTTGGGTTTCTGGCGGAACCTCAGTTGCCATTCCATTAATGCTTAAAAATGCAAGACCAATGGCTGTAAATCATTTTAGAATTGGTGAAGCTTTATTCTTTGCCAAAGATTTATTTACCGGAGAAACTATTCAAGGAATGCATAATGATGTGTTTAAATTATATGCTGAAATTATTGAAATTACTGAAAAACCAGATAATCCTGTTGGAGAATTAGGTGAAAATGTTGCTGGAAACACCTATGAAATTAATGAGGATACTGATTTAAGTCAGACCTCATTACGTGCCATTTTAGATATTGGATTACTCGATATGCAACCTCAATATTTAGAAACTGACAACCCAAATATTTCAATTGTTGATGCAAGTTCAGACATGATGGTTATTGATATATCAAACTCTGAAAAAGAATATAAAGTTGGTGATTTAATTTCCTTTAAACTACAATATATGGGTGCGTTGTATCTGTTAAATTCTAATTATATTGAGAAAGTTGTAGAATAAAAAAATCCCAATCATATGATTGGGATTTTTTTATTTTTTAAAATTAGCGATTCCATTTTCAAGCCAAGTTTTGTATTCTTCAACATCTGGAGTGTAACCAACAGGCTTTGAAATATCTTTACCTTCATCATCTAAGACAATATAAAATGGTTGGGCATTATTCTTGTATCTTGTAATTTGGAAGTCGCTCCATTTATTTCCAACTGTTACAATTTCTTTTCCTGTTTCTGGAGAAACATATTGTTGTGCTTTTGGTAATTCTTCTTTAGAATCAACATATAAAGAAATCAATACAAAATCGTCCTTTAAAAGTGGTAATATTTCTGGTGTAGACCATACAAAATCTTCCATTTTTCTACAGTTTACACAAGCATAACCTGTAAAATCTAACAAAATTGGTTTTCCAACTTCTTTTGCATAGGCTAATCCTTTTTCATAATCATGAAACGCAATAATTCCGTGTGGACCTTTGTGTGCGTGATCTGGTAAAGTAGAGACAAATCCCCCATTGCCGACATTTTTATAACCTACTCCATCTGGACTTTCACTATAAGTCATTGGTGGTGGAAATCCTGAAATTAATTTTAATGGTGCTCCCCAAAGTCCAGGAATTAAGTATAAAGTAAACATAGAAACCAAAATTGCCATATATAATCTTCCAACAGATAAATGTGTAATTGGACTATCGTGAGGTAACATTAATTTTCCAAATAAATATAAAGCCCAAGCTCCAAAAATCACAATCCATATAATTAAGAATAATTCTCTTTCTAAATAATGTCCTTGCACTACTAAATCAGCATTTGATAAAAATTTGAATGCTAAAGCCAATTCTAAAAATCCTAAGGATACTTTAACTGTATTTAACCAACCACCTGATTTTGGTAATGAATTCATCCAACCTGGAAACATTGCAAATAACATAAATGGTAAAGCTAAAGCCAATGAAAACCCAATCATTCCAACAATTGGTGCTAATCCACCTTTTGAAGCTGCTTCTACTAATAAAGTTCCAACAATTGGTCCAGTACAAGAAAAAGAAACAATTGCTAAAGCCAAAGCCATAAATAAAATTCCAACATATCCTCCTCTATCAGCTTGTTTATCTACTTTATTTGCCCAAGAATTTGGTAAAACAATTTCGAAAGCTCCTAGGAATGAAGTTGCAAAAAACACTAATAAACCAAAGAAAATTATATTAAACCAAACATTTGTAGATAAAGCATTTAAGGCATCAGCTCCAAATATCCAAGTTACTAAAGAACCTAACAATACATAGATTAAGATAATTGAAATTCCGTATAAAATAGCGTTTCGTTTTCCTTCAGCTTTAGTTTTACTTTGCTTGGTAAAGAAACTTACTGTCATTGGAATCATTGGAAACACACAAGGCGTTAACAAAGCTGCAAATCCACCAAAGAAAGATAAAAAGAAAATAGTCCAAAGGCCTTTTTTTTCTTCTTCTTTTGGTTCGTTATCTGTAATTACTTTTGCTGTAACATTGCTTGTTTTTTCAACTTTAATTTCCTCAGTTATTGAAGTTGTATCAACATCTGTCGAGGCTACTTCTGTAGAAATAATTTCTTCTTTAAGTTTGTCTTTTATTACTTCCTCAACTTTTTCAACAGCTTTAATTGCTGGTAATTTAAACGTTAAATTATCTTCTTCTTGAATACATTTTCCTTCAATACAAGATTGTCCTTCTAAAAGGACTTTAATTTCTTTTATATTAGGATTCGTAACTTTTATTAATTGAACAAAGTGCGCTTTATTAGAAAAATAATACTCATCTACTTCAAAAATATCATTGTATGACTTTTTGTAAGCTCCTTCTTTTGTTTTACCAACTAATTTATAGTCTTTTCCACTTCCTTTAAAAGTGAAAACCAATTGTTGCGCTCCACCTTCTGGCGTAAACTGTGAATACAAATGCCAATTAGCATCAATAGTTGCATCCATTACCAATTCGAACTCTGTATCTGATTTTTGAATAACTTTAGTAGTCCATTTTACTGGATCTAAGATTTGGGCATTTCCTAAAAAGGAAAATAAAAGGACAAAAAGGGTAATTAATTTTTTCATTCTGTAATTTCTATCTTTATAATGTTGTGTGTTGTATTATTTGCTAAAAATCGTTGGTCGGCACGCTTACCTATTACCCAAACAACCTTATCATTTGAAGCTAAAATCCATTGTTTTTCTTTATCTACCAACGAATATTTTTCGTCTTTAAAATACTTACTCAGTTTCTTTTTTCCTTCCATTCCTGAAGGTTGAAAAATATCACCTTCTTGTTTTTTTCTTATAATTAAAGGAAACTGTATCTTATCTTCATCTACAAATATAATATTGTTAGTTGTATTAGATATGTTATCTACCTTACAAAGTGAAATATTTAAGGGAACTTTAAGATTTTTTTCATTTTTATTAAGGAAATATTCTTGAATATCTCCTTTTTCAATTTTAGAAAAAATAATCAATTTATCTCTATTTTTTAAAACTACATGTGCTTCTGAAAAAACTTGTTTTCCTGATTGAGCATGTACTAAATCATAAATATCTTCCCAAGATGTAAAATCATACTTTTTTAGCCATTGGTACAAATATCCTTTGTAATTTTTATATTCTAAAAGCTTAGACAAATCAATTTCAATAACATCATTATTTGAAGTAACTACTTTTTGATATACTTCATTTGAAACTTCATTGAGTAAATCATTCGATTGTGATAAATGATTTAAAGTGTTTTTAAATGAATCAAGGAAGCTTGGATTTAATTCTTTAAGAATTGGAATCAAATCAAGACGTATTTTATTTCGTAAATATTTGTTAGATGAATTACTTGAATCTTCACGCCAAAAAATATTATTCTCTTTAGCAAAAATTTCTATTTTTTCTCTTGAAAAAGGCAATAAAGGACGAATAATCTTATCGTTTTGAGATGGAATTCCAGTTAAACCTTCTAAACCCGTTCCACGAGTAAAATTGATTAAAAAGGTTTCCACTTGATCGTCTAAATGATGTGCAGTTGTAATATAATCGTAATTTTCTTGTACTAGAACTTCATTAAACCAATCGTAACGCAATTTACGAGCAGCTAATTGAATCGATAATTTATTTTCAGTTGCATACTTTTCAGTTTGAAATGAAATAGTATGAAAAGGAATCTGATTTTCTTTCGCAAATTGTTTTACAAAATTTTCATCAGCATCACTTTCATTTCCTCGCAAATTAAAATTACAATGTGCAATTGCAATTTGGTATTTCAATTCATGGAATAAATGTACTAAAACCATACTGTCAATTCCT
>JBEDTP010000074.1:0-5579 GCA_040119075.1 Flavobacterium sp. | reverse complement strand
TAGAAGACACCTTTAAAAGGTACCGAGTTAAAAATGGTTCCTTTAGAATTGCATATAAAAACACCGATGTGGAAGTGGAACTAGAAACTGGTAAAGGTGAAATTGTTACCTATAAAAAAACACCTTTTATAAGTCAGGCTATGTTTTTACACAAAAGCACTTCTAATTGGTGGATATACTTTTCAGATGTGTTTGGGCTTTCCTTAATATTTATTGCAATATCTGGCGCAATGATGGTAAAGCACGGAAAACACACTTTTAAAAGACGTGGATGGAAATTAGCCGTAGCTGGACTTCTATTTCCTATCATTTTCTTATTCTTTTTGAATTAGTTTAGTAAAAAGGTTAATTAAAATTGACCTTTTTTGTAGATAGTCTTTACAAAATTGTAAATATTTTATTATTTTTGAAAAGAGCTATTAAGTAGCGACAAATCACCTTATTTTAGGTATATACACGCTACTTTGTAGCTAGTATATGCAAGTTACCAGCAATTACTCCTCAAGAGCAAGAATCTAATGCACTTTTATGATAAAAAGTTTTTAATATGAAAAATAAATTTATAATTCTGATTGGAATATTTTTTTTATTTATTGCCTGTGAAAAGAAATCTAAAGCAAACCTTTTACTTTATATAAATCGTGTAAACCAATTAGAAATTCTAACTGTAGATGATAAGTGTGGAGAATGGGGTGGAAATGAAAAAATTATTACAATTTATAGAGATGATTTAGAAGGACAACTTTTAGCTGATTATATTGAAAAAACTAAAAATTGTAAAAACGGAACAGAACCTGAAATTACAGAATCTATTAAAAGAATTAAACTAACTGAAGAAGAAAGTGAATTAATTCTAACAAGTATAAATGAACTTTCTGAAAAAAAATTAAGCAAAGAAGATTATCCAAGTCATAGTGGAATATATAACAGAATTATGCTTCGTGATTCTTCAATTATGATAAACGATTTTCCTTCTATTGAATTGAAAAGCGTAAATGAATTAATAACAAAATTGAAGAAAAAATAACTGCTGGTAACAGCCGTTTGTAGCAATTGCTAGGCTTGGCTTGTGTTCGGAATTTTCTCCGAAAATTCCACGAGGAGTTTTGTACTTGTAATCTTTTGTTATAAATTTACGCAACTGCCACAAGCGGCAACACGTTACCTGCAAGCTTGCGTGCTGAAAAACAGAGAATTAAATAGAATAAAATATGTGTGAAAAATGTTTTGATAAAGAAATTTTCAAATTTGAAAGTGAATCAGACTTTTTAGCATTTGAAAAAAAACTCGATGAAAAATCGAAATTTATTGAGCTTATTAATTCAAAACATCAGTATTTAAATGATTTTCATTACGCTTATATCTGTAAAAATTGTAACTTAAATTGGTGGCTTTCTATTCCTGAAAATGCGTGGCGTGGATATTTCTTAACTGAAAAAAAAGCGAAAGAACATATTGAGAATTTGAAAAAATCTAATAAAAAAAAGAAAATTGGCTGTTTAATATTATTTGGAATTTTACTTTTTATTTTAAGTGTTTTACTTTTGAATTCTTGCGAGAGTAAAAGTCAAAAATTTGAGCAAATAAAATGGAATAAAGAAGTAGATGGATTTTATTTGTACCGCGAAAATATGGTTGAAGATTTGACAAAAAATTATTTACAAAGCGGAATGAAATATGAAAGAATTATTTCCTTATTGGGAAAACCTCAAAACTTACATAATGAAAAAGAAAACACAATTAGTTATGAATTAATGACCGATTACGGAATTGATATTGATCCTGTTGAAGTGAAAACTTTAAAGATAAAATTGACTAAAGACTCAACTTTATTGAATTGCAGAATTGAACATTGGAAGAAATAAAAAGCCAGCAGGTAACAGCCGTTACAAGATATTTGGGTTTTAGGCTGAATTTAAAGATGGTTTTGTACTTGGAAAACTTGTGTTTAATGGAAAAAACTCGCATCTTTAATCCCAAACATCTTGTAGCGCCAAGACGTTAGGCAACATATTACAAAAACCGTGCTAACCATATGACAAAAATCGTGCTAATATTTACATTTTTAATTTTGACGACAAATTTGTTTGCTCAAGAATGTGAATATGCGGAATATAATTCTCTGATTGATTCCGCATTGAAAAACTACAACAACAAAGATTTCAAAGAGGCTGAAATAAAATTGAAACTTGCATTTACGAAAACAGATTTTCCTCATGGACAAGATTTGAATTTAGCATTGTTAGTTGCCCAAAAGCGTAAAGATGCTGAATGGGCCGAACAGATATCAATAAAATTGGCAAAAGGAGGTGTTCCATTACGATATTTTGAAAAACTAAAAACATTTAAATGGCACGAGAAATTTAAGAATGACTTTAAAATATATTCGGATTATTATATTGAAAACTTCAAACCTGAATTAAGAGAACGATTAAACTCTTTACTTAAACTTGATATAGAAACCAACTTAAAATATCACCAATGGAGAACACGTAAAATTGAAATGTCATTGCAGGAACTGATTGATGAAGCTTCACGAATCCTAACAGACTTTCAAAAACTAACCGATGAATATGGATTTCCTAATGAACGGTTAATGGGTTATAACTATGTTCGCAGGCTAAACACTGTTGAGCGATATAATGTTGAAGTATTAATTATCCATATTCATGGACGTGGAGAATTAGTATTTAAAGATGATATTCATGAAATTGTTTGCAAAGGAGGACTAAATCATAAATATGAGGAAGAAGTAAAAAATATGCGTGGATTTGGAGATGGGACAGGAATTGAACAAGAAATGAAAGCGAGATATAAAAAATACAGAGGAAAAGAGTAAAATACGTTGCCTAACAGCCGTTTGTTGCAATTGCTAGGCTCGGTGTGTGTTCGGAATTTTCTCCGAAAATTCCACGAGGAGTTTTGTACTTGTAATCTTTTGTCTTAAATTTACGCAACTGCCACAAGCGGCAACACGTTGGCAAACATTATGAAAAACTAATGCGAAAATTTGAAAATGTAAAATATACAAAGCCTATTGAATTGTTATTTTTAATGGTTTCATCGATTGCTTTATTTATAGTAACTATATACATTTTAAACAGAACTATTAATACTGGATATTTAAAAATTATTTTAGCTATATCAATTCCTGTTATATACTTCATAATTATTAAAAAATACTTTATTGTCAAAGAAACGGATTTTGAATTGACTAAAAACCAATTGAAGTGGGATAATAAAAGTATTGAATTTGAAAATATTGAATACTATAAAATTCATTGGTTAAAAGGTGCTGGAATTAAATTCAAACTAAAAAATGGAAAAGTTGTTATATTAAGTTCAAATGAAAATTTTTGTGATTCTGAAAAGTTTGTACATCTATGTCACAAGATTGATATTAATTTGAGAAAATTAAACGATAATAAAATAATACGAAAAAATTCATTTTTTGAAACTAAAAACGGATATTATTTTGCAATTATAATGAGCTTCTTAGTTGTTCTGGCAATTGTTTTTAAAGTAATTACTAAAGGTGAATTAAATATTGGAAATCTAGGTGTAATTTTATTTTCACTAGGAACAATTTGGAGTGGAGTTACATGGAAAAGAAAATAACGATTTGTCAACACCCGTTTGTAGCAATTGCTAGGCTTGGTTTGTGTTCGGAATTTTGCTTCGCCAGTTCGCACAAGGTGCTCGAGTCTCCAAAAATTCCATGAGGAGTTTTGTACTTGTAATCTTTTGTCTTAAATTTACGCAGCTGCGAAACGTTAGCATTAATTAGAGAAATGAATAAACTCAAAATCATCTTAATATTAACAATTGGCTTTTTGAGTTGCAAAAATGAAACCGAGAATACCAAAATGCAGTTTTTGACAAAAGAAATTCCGAACAAGAAACCGATTGAATTTAAGCAAGATTTAATTCCTGAAAACAAACTTATCCACAAAGGAATATTTAGTCCTGACTTACAAGAATATTACTATACTATTTCTGATAAAAATTTTGAAAAATTTGAAGTTTTTGTAATAGAAAGAACCAAAGAAAATTGGTCAGCACCAAAAAAAGCATTCTTCAATAGTAAGCATAATGAGCACGGAATGAGCTTTTCACCGAATGGAAATACTCTTTATTTCAGTTCAACAAGACCTGTAGATATTAACGGAGTTGTTCAAACTTGGCATATATGGAAATCAGACAAGGTTAATGGAAAATGGACAGAACCAATTTTTGTAGATATTCCAAATTTGAGAGATAAATTAGTTTCTCATCCCACGGTTACAGATTCGGGAACTCTATATTTTCACGCAAGCAATTTAGATTATAGTGAAATGAATATTTATCACTCAAAAAATGTGAATGGAAAGTTTGAAGATGCAGAAAAAACTTCAATTTCAATGAATTCAAAATTTGGGAAATGTACGCCATATGTTTCACCAAAAGAGGATTACCTAATTTTTGCTTCAATTGGGAACGAACTCGATTTAATGATTAGTTATAATGATGGTGAAAATAGATGGATTAACACTAAAAAACTGAATAATAAAATTAATAACAAAGGACAAGGAAACCCGTATGTAACACCTGACAATAAGTTTCTTTTTTTTACAACTGGAGAACATCTTGAAAAAAATTGGAAAGTGAAATGGGTAAACATAGAATCCGAAATAAAAAATAACTAATACAAACATCGTATAGAATTAATTACTTGAGCAAACCCTACCTACGAAAATCCTTGCGAATTTTCTATTCAAATAACAAAGCTATTAAATTTTTTTTTCCTAATTATTTCTTCAAAGAAATATTCTCCAAAAATTCAACTGCTAATTTCCAATATTTTTGAATATAAAAAATATGCCCGCGCTCTTCATCTGGATAATTAGTTTCTAGATTATAAACAACTAAAACTTGCTTATAATTTCATTTTTTCGTATCTTTTAAGATAGAAATAGACTAAAATTTGAGGTTATGGAAACGACAAATCGATTTAATCTAGCTGTTCAAAAATTATATAAAGCTTATCACAATAACACATTAAACCCTGAATGTTGTAATAATTGTGCAGTTGGAAATATTTTAAACAATACAGATTCTTGGAAACATCTATCTGATTTACACGGTTCTTTACAACTTAATTACTTAGGACTTGTACATCAAAATCTTGGAAGACGTTTTTATGGATATTCACCTCTTGAGCTATTACAAATTGAAGCTTTATTTTTAGAAGGTTGCGGTTATGAAATTCCATTAAAATATAAAAATGATAAAGTAAAAAATACAACTAATAAAGAAGCCTTATTTAATGGTTTAGAGTCAGTAATAACTTTTCTCTGTGAGCTAGACGGAGTACCAAACATTATGGACTATAATAATGTTTTTAATTTTAATAAAGGGAAAATTAAAAATGAAAAGCTTCAAAGTTTATAAACAAAAAACCTCGCTATTCACGAGGTTTTTTTATTTTATAAACTTATTATTAGTTTTTCATCGGAATATTCTCCAAAACTTCTAACACAAATTTCCAATATTTTTGAGCTGAAGAAATACTTGCTCTTTCATCTGGGCTATGTGCTCCT
>JBEDTP010000073.1:0-3225 GCA_040119075.1 Flavobacterium sp. | reverse complement strand
GTATATGATATTTCATTTGAAAAAATTGATGAGAACAACTATTTAATTACGAAATTATGATAAATCCAGATACAGAAAATTTAATCTTGATTCCTAATGATGATATTGTTCAATTAGAAATTGAAAAGGTGACAAAAGTTCGAAATGAAAATGAAATTTTGAAAACTGCTATACTATTAATCATAGTAATAACTACCATCGTTATTACGAAATATAAAATAGATAATGAAAGAAATAAAAAACATTTATGATAATGGATTTGTAAAGCTTTCCAAACAAGTTTTAGATTGGCAATGGTATACTGACCCAAATGCAGCAAGATTATATTTTCATATCCTTTTAAAAGCTAATTACAAAGAAAACAATTGGAGAGGAATTGAAATAAAAATTGGTGAGTTTGTAACATCTATCGATAAACTTCATGTTGAATTGAATATTTCGGTTCAAACCATCAGAACTGTATTAAAAAAATTAGAAAGAACAGGGTATATTGAAAGAAGACCAACAAATCAATTTACCCTAATTAAGCTTTTAGACTCTGATGTTTATACACAAGAGTTTTTTAATTCTAACAAACCAAGAAACAATCTAAAAACAAACAGTCAACATTCAAGCAACAATCAAGTAACAACAACTAATAAAGAAAAGAAAGAATTAGAAACATTAGAAAGAAAAGAAATTTTTAAAAAACAAATTTTCCAATTTCAAAATCAATTTCCAAAGGAAAAACTTGAAAGCTTCTTTATTTACTGGAGCGAAGAATGTGAGCAAACTGGGCGGCTGAAATTTGAAGATGAAAAATATTGGAATCTTAAAGCTAGAATTTCCAATTGGAAAGTTTTTGGAAACGAATCAACAAAAAAAGAACCTAATAATTTTTATTTAAATCGATAAACTATGAAATTAAACATTAATGATTTTGTCAATAATCCAAATGGGAATTTGGCAACTTTTGAGAGAAAACCATTGTTAAACCAAACAACAGATCTAAAAAATTTTTTCTCATTATTTCAATCAAAATTTAAAGAAATTGAAAGAGAAAAATTTATTTGTACTGAAGAAAGTAAAGCTTTAGTCTACACTCTCATTTACTTCTTTCAGAAAAAAGAAAATTTTAAAAATTCTTCATTACTTTTTGAACATTCTCACTCCTCTACAAACTTAAACAAAGGTTTAGTAATTGTTGGTGGTTTTGGTTGCGGGAAGACTTCTATATTAAGGGTTTTTCAACAAATTATAAATGAAAATAATCATGTGAATTTAAAATTTACTACAACAGTTGATGCGGTATCAAAATTTGAATCGATACAAGACGAAAACATGCATGATTTTAAAGAATGTCTTTACAAAGGTCACCTAATCATTGATGATTTACTCGCAGAAAAACAAGCGCCTAGATTCGGAAAATCAGAACTATTTGAAGAGGTTTTATTTCAAAGGTTGGAAAACAAAAAGATGAATAACATTATTACTATGAATTACGACAGTGAGCATCCAAATGACATGGAATATGCCATAAATAAACTTTCAAGATATGGAGGAAGAGTTTTTGATAGAATTTTAGGGAATTTCAACTTTATAGAATTACACGGAAAAAGCTTTCGAAATTAATAATTGATAATTTTTACAGCTTTGGGCAACAAACTTAAATAACTCTTTTTTTGAATTGAAAGAATTAAGCAATAAAATAGATGACAGAAATAAAAGCTTTTTATTAATACTTATAACTATATTTTTAATTACAAACTTTTTCAAATTGTTTAAAATTTTTGCAAAAAAACTATCTTTTCAACGTAAAATGCCCTTTTACAATCCTGCCTTCTTCTAGTTCTATTGAATACCAATAATCAGATGAAGGCAATGGGCTTCCATTAAAAGTTCCATCCCAACCTTGACCAATAGGACTAATTTGCTTTAACAACTTGCCATAACGGTCAAAAATATAAATAATGGTATTTGCGTTTAATCTTGCATTAGCCCCTTTTATATTCCAAGTATCGTTATATCCATCTCCATTTGGAGTAAAATAATTTGGAATACCTAAAACACTAACTTCTCTCGTTGCAATACCGCAACCGTTTAAATCTTTGACAAAAACAGTGTATACACCAGCTTCTAAATCAGAAAAAGAATTGTCCGATTGATAATCCATATTATCCAAACTAAACTCATAATCTCCTTGACCTGATACAAAAACAACAATCGAATTATCATTTGATAAATCAGTTACTTGTACATTATTTATAGTTGCTATATCAGAAGCAGTAACAGTTATCGTTCTAGTTCTAATACAACCATTTGAATTAGCAACTTCAACCGTATAAATTCCTTCAGTATTAACAGTCAAGCTATAATTTATTTCTCCAATTAGTAAGTTGCCATCTAAAAACCAAGAGTAATTAAAATAGTTTATTGTAGTTGTATCTAACAAACCTGCATCAATAACTTTTATAAAACTTGGATCATTACTACAAATTAACTCCTCACCGTATAAATCAATCTCTGGAACTGAGTTGACTATAAAAGGGATAGTTAGAGTTGCCTTGCAATTAGTGTTTAATGGATTTATGACCTCTACTAAAATATTTTGAGTAGCAGTTGTAAATGGATTTGGTAACGGGCTAGACAAGCTATTTCCTAAAGCATCATAATAATTTACAAGCATTCCTGTTTGACTTCCTAAAATAGTAGCTTGAAAACTGCTTGTATCAAAAGCATACAATCCGTCTTGGTTAACTGGATTAACTTCATCGTCACAAATAGTTATTAAACTCGTTGCAATTGAAAAAGCTTCTGGTAAATCATCTACTTTAAAAGTGATTGTTGTTTCATAAAAACAAGCTGTTGCTGTATTATTAGTCACTCTTACTTTTACAACTTGTGAAGTGGTAGTAAAAGGATTAGGCAACGGACTTGGCAAGACATTGTTATTTGCATCCCAATATTGTACCATTACATTAGTTAATCCGTTTAATAAATTGTTTTCTAAAGTAGTTGTATTAAACCCATAAATCCCATCTTGGTCATCATCACATTCCGTAAAACTTAAAGGTTGAACTATTGGCAAAGTTTCTACATGTAAAGTAATATGATGTCCTAAACCTAAGCATTCATTGTTTAACTGACTGTCTACACGAACATAAATATCTTGAGTATTTGGATAACCAGTATTGGTATAATTTGAAATAGCTGCAATTGCATTTTGTTCCGCTAGAGCATCAGCTT
>JBEDTP010000072.1:0-5626 GCA_040119075.1 Flavobacterium sp. | reverse complement strand
TCTAAAACTAGAATTTACTGTCTTTGGGAAATGCCATAAAATTTGCATAAAAAATTCTCTCCAAATTAACTCTTTTAAGAAGGTTTCATTTTTAAAAGTCGCTGCATGATTCACCATTTTACGAATGGAAACAGCTCCAAAACGCAAATGTACTCCCAACATTGAAGTTCCATTTAGAGCTGGAAAATTTCGAGTTGCATCATAGTTTGAAATTAAGTTATTGCTAATGTCAAAGGGAGTAACTTTTATTTCTGAAATTTTAAAACCTATGTCTTTTAAACTTAAAAAAGGGTAGGAATGATTGGTTATTTTGTCTAACTTATTTTCAGAATCGTAATGATTTAACTTAATTTTAGAAAAAGCTTCTTTCCATTTTTTAGAAAAAGGAGTGTAGACAACATAAGGAGTTCCATCATCTTTTACGACTTCACCTTTTTCAAATATGACTTGATCTTTACTGGTTTTGAATTCAATCTCATTATCTTCAAACAACTTATTCATTACCTTATCACGTTTTCTAGCGTAGGGTTCGTAATCGTGATTGGTATAAACTATTTTGACATTATTTTCATGAATTATTTTTTCAAAAACAACTTTTGGTTCACCATGAAAAACGGCTAAAGATTTACCTTTTTTTTGTAATTCACTTTGAATTCTATATAATAATTCGTGAATAAAAGTTACACGAGCGTCATTTTTTGGTAATTCTGACAAAATTTTATCATCAAAAATAAAGATAGGAAGTACTTCTTCTTTATCATCCAAAGCGTGAAATAACCCTACATTGTCTTCTAAACGTAAATCTCTTCTAAACCAAAATATATTCATTGCCTATTTATGTTTTAATATTCTCCGAATAACTCAATTAACTTAGCTCTTCTATATTCAAATATAGTTTTCAATTTAGGTTGTACTATTAATGGATGAATCATTTGGCCTAAAATTCCTAATGGAAGTTTGTAATCTACGATGTCTTCCATTTCTACACCACCATCAATTTCTTTTAAAAAATGTTTGTGATGCCATAAAGCATATGGTCCAAAGCGTTGTTCGTCTACAAAGAATTTTTTATCAACTACATGAGTAATTTCTGTTACCCATTTAGTTTTTATTCCTAATACAGGAGTTACTATATATTGAATTAATTGGCCTGAATACATAGCTCTATCTGCTCCTGAAAGAATTTCAAACCTCATATAATCAGGTGTAATAGTTTTTAAATTCTTTGGGTTTGATATGAATTCCCAAGCTTCATCTAATGAAATTGGTAAATTTTGTTTACTATGTAAAGTATATATTTTCATATTACTTGTTTGTAAAGATAATACTTTGTTTAAACAAAAATAAAAAAAATTAAACAAAATAGTTGTTTTTAGATTTTATTAACATTTAGCAATTAAGAAATTATTATTTTCGTAGAAATTAAAACAAAATTAAATGAAAAAGATATTAATTGTTGGTTTGTTGGTAGCTGGTATTTCAATGACTGCACAAGTAAAAACACCACAAGCAAGTCCGTCTGCAAAAATAGAGCAAGTTGTAGGGTTAACTAACGTACAAATAGAATATTCTCGCCCAAGTGCTAAAGGGAGAACAGTTTATGGTGAGTTAGTTCCTTATGGAAAGTATTGGAGAACCGGAGCAAATGAAAATACAATTGTTACATTCAGTGAGAATGTTAAGTTTGGGGTAAATGAATTGAAAAAAGGTAAATATGCTTTATATACACTTCCAAAAGCAGATAGTTGGGATATTATTTTTTATTCAGATACTAATAATTGGGGATTGCCTCAAGAATGGGATGATAAAAAAGTAGCTTTAAGAGTTAATGTTAAGCCAGAAACTTTAAACAAATCGGTCGAATCTTTTACTATTTCATTAAATAATTTAACAAATGATTCGGGAGCTTTAGAAATTTCATGGGAACGTACATTAGTTTCAGTTCCATTTACTGTTCCAACTCAAGAAATTGCTATGAATAGTATTGAAAAAGCATTAGCAGGACCTTCAATTGGAGATTATTTTTCAGCGGCAAAATATTATTATGAGTCAGAAAAAGAAATGAGTAAAGCATTGTTGTGGATTAATAATGCAATTTCTGGAACTCCATCTGATAAGGATGTTCCTTTTTGGTATTTAAGATTGAAATCTCTTATTCAAGCAAAGTTAGGAGATAAAAAAGGAGCAATACAAACGGCAAAGTATTCTTTAGAAGGTGCAATAAAAGCTGGAAATAAAGATTATGAAAAAATGAATAATGATAGTATTAAAGAATGGTCAAAATAAATATTCTTTTTAAAATAAATTAAATAAAGCTGATTCTTCAAATGAATCAGCTTTATTTTTATAAAAATACTTACATATAGATAAATAATTTTTAAATTTGCTAAACCAACATAACTACAAATGAGTCAAAAAGTATTGCTAACTGCAAAAGAAGTCAATATCATTCTACATCGTTTGGCCTGCCAATTAATAGAAAATCATTTAGACTTTTCAAATACTATTTTAATAGGAATTCAGCCAAGAGGAAAATTTTTAGCACAGCGTTTATCTTTATTACTAAAAGAAGAATACAGCATAAAGTCTATTCAAGTAGGATATTTAGATATTACTTTTTTTAGAGACGACTTTAGGAGAGGCGACAGGACTTTAGAAGCAAATAAAACTGAAATTGATTTTGTAGTAGAAGATAAAAAAGTAGTGTTTATTGATGATGTGCTTTATACTGGAAGAAGTATTAGAGCAGCTTTAACTGCAATTCAATCATTTGGAAGGCCCTCAGAAATTGAACTTTTAACATTAATTGATAGAAGATTTAGTCGACATTTACCAATTCAACCTGATTATAGAGGAAGACAAGTTGATGCAATAAACAACGAAAAAGTTATTGTAAAATGGAAAGAAAATGAAGGAGAAGATTTGGTTTTAATTGAAGTAATAAAATAAGATACAACAACACACAACATAAATGAAAACGTTATCTGTAAATCATTTAATAGGAATAAAATACATCACAAAAGATGATATTAATTTAATTTTTGAAACTGCCGACCATTTTAAAGAAGTTATCAATAGGCCTATTAAAAAAGTCCCTTCACTAAGGGATATTACTATTGCCAATATTTTTTTTGAAAACAGTACAAGAACTAAGCTGTCTTTTGAATTAGCCCAAAAAAGACTTTCTGCAGATGTTATAAGTTTCTCTGCAGCACAATCTTCAGTTAAAAAAGGTGAAACTTTAATTGATACTGTAAACAACATTCTTTCTATGAAAGTTGATATGGTTGTTATGCGTCATAGTAATCCTGGAGCTGCTCATTTTTTATCTCAAAATGTAAACGCAAGTATTATTAATGCTGGAGATGGTGCACATGAACATCCTACGCAAGCATTACTTGATAGTTATACAATAAGAGAAAGCTTGGGAGATGTAGCTGGGAAAAAAGTGGTAATTGTTGGAGATATTCTTCATTCAAGAGTGGCTTTATCAAATATATTTGCACTTCAAATGCAAGGTGCAGAGGTAAAGGTTTGTGGGCCAAAAACACTTTTGCCAAAGCATATTGAATCTTTGGGTGTTAAGGTTGAACCAAATTTAAGAAAAGCATTAGAATGGGCAGATGTTGCAAATATGCTTCGTGTACAAAATGAACGTTTAGATGTTAATTACTTTCCATCAACAAGAGAATATGCGCAGCAATATGGAGTAACAAAAGAGTTGCTTGATTCTTTAAATAAAGAAGTAGTTATAATGCATCCAGGCCCAATTAATAGAGGAGTTGAAATTACTTCAGATGTAGCAGATTCTTCACAATCGGTAATTTTAAACCAAGTTGAAAATGGAGTTGCTATAAGAATGGCAGTTATTTACTTATTGGCTTCAAAAATTAAATAATTATTTCATAAATTAGCTACTCACAGATTTTAAAGATAATGAAAGTAGAACAAAGGGGACATACCACAATTATTAAGGAAACAAAAGGAGATATACACACTTTTATTGAGAATATTTCTAATCAATATACATCATATTCTAATCAGAACCTTATTTTAGACATAACTCACGATAATAGTATAAATGAAAACGATTTAAATTCTTTTAAAGAACTTTCAAAAAAACACATTAAAGCAAAGAAGTCTTTTGTAATAGTAGCTGATAATATCGATTTTAATAATATTCCAAATTCAATTACTGTAGTTCCTTCTGTTTTAGAAGCTCAAGATATTATAGAAATGGATGAAATAGAACGTGATTTAGGATTTTAAAATTGATAATTGGCAATTATCAATTATCAATTATCAATTAAAAAAAATGAAACTTACAATATTAGGCTGTTATGCAGCTACTCCAAGAACAATAACTAACCCTACATCACAAGTGCTTGAAATTAAAAATCAAATGTTTTTAATTGATTGTGGAGAGGGTACCCAAGTTCAACTCAGAAAACATAAAATAAAGTTTTCTCGAATAAATAGAATTTTTATTTCTCATTTACACGGCGATCATTTTTATGGCTTAATTGGGTTGATTTCAACATTTACGTTATTAAATAGAGAAAATGACTTACATGTTTATGGTCCAAAGGGAATTAAAGAAATTATATTATTACAATTAAAACTCTCCAATTCATATACTGGTTATAATTTATATTTTCATGAATTAGAAAGTAAAGAAAGTATTTTAATTTATGAAGATGACAATGTAACAGTTAAAACTATTCCGTTAAAACATAGAGTTTATACAAATGGTTATTTATTTAAAGAAAAAAATACTCAGAGGAAACTTAATATACAAGCGATTGAAGATTATAATATTGAGAAGTGTTATTATGCTAAAATTAAAAATGGTTGTGATATTGTTTTAGAGAATGGAATAGAAATTAAAAATGAGGAGCTTACCTTTAGTCCTGTTAAAAAAAAAAGTTATGCTTTTTGTAGCGATACACTTTTTGACGAATCTTTTGTACCAATAATTAGTGGAGTTGATGTTTTGTACCATGAATCTACTTTTTTAGAATCAGAAAGTCATTTAGCAACAAAAACAATGCACTCAACTGCTAAACAAGCCGCATTAATTGCTAAAAAGGCAAATGTTGGAACTTTACTGCTGGGGCATTATTCTACACGTTATGGCGATATTTCTTTATTTAAAGATGAGGGAGAATCTATTTTTAAGCCAATACTTTTAGCCAATGATGGTAAAGAGTTTAATTTTAATTAAATGCTAATTATTGTATTTGTAACTTTGTTGAAAACAAGAATATAGATAATCATGAAAGATTTAGGTAACTATAGAAAATCGTATGAAAAGAGTGAGTTATTAGAATCATTAATTCCCGAAGATCCTATAAATTTATTTCATAAATGGTTTCATGAAGTAGAGGAGTTTGGGGGAATTGAAGAAGTAAATGCTATGACAGTTTCTACAATAGGTATAGATGGTTTTCCTAAAAGTAGAGTAGTTTTACTTAAAAAATACAATGAAGAAGGGTTTGTTTTTTTTACCAATTATAATTCAGAAAAAGGAAAAGCAATAATTAATAACCAAAATGTTTGTTTATCATTTTTTTGGAGCTCAATGGAAAGGCAAGTTATTATTAAAGGAATTGCAGAAAAAACTTCT
>JBEDTP010000071.1:0-5700 GCA_040119075.1 Flavobacterium sp. | reverse complement strand
ACATCTTCAACAGTTTTATCCTTTTTGAGTATTCTAATAGGTTCGTCAACTTTACTGTAAGCTTGATTTTTAACCTTTCCTTTAAAAACAAAATAATCTACTTCTTTTTCAGATAAATTATGCATTTTCATATAGATGTTTTTATAACCCAACAAACTCTCTTTGTTTGGTTTATCATCAACCATTTGAATTTTTAGTAGATCTCTATTCAAAATCATTTTACATAAAGTTCCCAACACAAAATCATCATAAAATTGCCATTCTTTAATTGCTCCCATTACATCATAATCATCCAACAAAGCAAACTTTTCAAGAATAGATTTATTGAAATCAAGAAGAGATATTTTATTGTTCAAAAAGAATTGTAACGGCTGACTGCAATTTAATACAGTTCCTTTTTGAGATAATTCTTTTGCTCGTTTTAAAATTTTTGTCAAAATTAATTCAGCAACAACGCCTGTTTTATGCAAATATGCCTGCCAATACATTAATCTTCTTGCTACTAAAAATTTTTCTACAGAATAAATACCTTTCTCTTCAATAACCAAACAATCGTCTTCAACATTCATCATTTGAATTAAACGTTCACTGTTGATATTTCCTTCTGCTACTCCACTATAAAAACTATCACGACGTAAATAATCCATTCTGTCCATATCTAACTGACTAGATATCAATTGCAACATGAATTTTCTATGATAATCACCTTTAAAGACCTGAATTGCTAAATCTAATTGACCTTTAAATTCAATATTCAATTCTTTCATGAATAATAAAGATAGTTCTTCATGATGAACTTCTTCAACAATACTTTTTTCCATGGCATGACTATATGGTCCATGACCAATATCGTGTAATAGAATTGCAACATATAAAGCATTTTCTTCTTCTTCAGAAATATCAACTGCTTTAAACCTTAATGTTTGAACAGCTTTTTGCATAATATGCATACAACCTATTGCGTGATGAAAACGTGTATGATGCGCACCTGGGTATACCAAATATGTCATTCCCATTTGAGAAATTCGGCGCAAACGTTGGAAATAAGGATGCTGAATTAAATCGTAAATTAAAGTATTTGGAATGGTTATAAAACCATATATAGGATCGTTAAAAATTTTGAGTTTATTGGTTTGGCTCACAAGAATATTTTTTGAATAACAAATGTAATTAAATTAAACATATTTTTTGCGAACTATCAAATATTCATTTTTTTAAGTTTATCGATAAATTTTATACTAATTTTAATACATTCATCGTTGAAGAAGTAGTAACTTGCAGACAAATTAGTGTAAAAATGAATAAAATTAAAATACTTTGGGTTGATGATGAAATCGACTTATTAAAGCCACATATATTATTTCTTGAAAAGAAAAATTACGAAGTAACTACTTGTAATAACGGACAAGATGCTATTGAATTATTCGAAGAAAACAATTATGATGTTGTTTTTTTAGATGAGAATATGCCTGGTTTAACAGGACTTGAAACATTATCAGAGTTAAAAGAAAAGAAATCTTCAGTTCCTGTAATTATGATTACAAAAAGTGAAGAGGAATATATTATGGAAGAAGCAATTGGTTCTAAAATAGCCGATTACCTGATAAAACCAGTAAATCCAAATCAAATTCTTTTAAGTTTAAAAAAGAATTTAGATCATTCGCGTTTGGTTTCTGAGAAAACAACTTTAGATTATCAAAAAGAGTTTCGTAAAATAGCTATGGACATGGCTATGGTAAATTCTTTTGAAGATTGGGCTGATTTGTACAAAAGACTTATTTACTGGGAAATGGAGCTTGAAAATATTGAAGACCAAAGTATGGTTGAAATATTAGAAAGTCAGAAAATTGAAGCTAATAATCAATTTGGAAAATTTATTGAAAAAAATTACGAAGATTGGTTTAATGAACATGAAGATAAACCAGTTCTTTCTCATAAATTATTCGGTGAATTAGTTGCTCCTGAAATTCGCAAAAAAGACAAACCAATTTTATTTGTGGTTATTGACAATCTTAGATATGATCAGTGGAAAGCATTTGAAAGCATTGTAAACAATCATTACAAACTTGAAAAAGAGACTAGCTATTACGCTATGCTACCAACAGCAACTCAATATGCCAGAAATGCTATTTTCTCTGGATTAACGCCACTTGAAATGGAAAAAAAGTTTCCTCAGTATTGGAAAAACGATATCGATGATGGTGGAAAAAACTTATTTGAAGGTGAGTTTTTAACTGAACAATTAAAACGTTTAGGTTTAGATATCAAACAAGAATATTACAAAATAACCAATTTTAGAGACGGAAAAAAATTAGCTGATAATTTCAAAGGGTTAAAGGATAATGACTTAACAACGATTGTTTATAATTTCGTTGATATGCTTTCACACGCAAAAACTGAAATGGAAGTTGTAAAAGAATTAGCTTCAGATGATAAAGCATATCGTTCATTAACAGTGAGTTGGTTCAAAAATTCGCCATTATTAGACATGATTCAGCAAGCTCAAAAAATGGGTTTCAAGTTAATTCTTACAACAGATCATGGTACAATTAATTGTAAAAATCCATCAAAAGTAATTGGGGATAAAAACACAAGTTTAAATTTACGCTATAAAACAGGCAGAAGTTTAACGTATGAAAATAAAGATGTTTATGCAGTTAAAGATCCTAAAAAAATTGGTTTACCTGCATTAAATATGAGTAGTTCGTTTATTTTTGCAAAAAATGATTATTTCTTAGCTTATGTAAATAATTACAATCATTATGTAAGTTATTACCGAAATACCTATCAGCATGGTGGAATTTCTTTAGAAGAAATGATTGTTCCCTTTTTAATTTTTGAACCTAAATAAAAGTAAATGCAAATAGTTTTTTCTTTAGATGAAATACAAAGTGTTGTAAAACAATTACTTCATACCAACGGATTAAAAAAAGTAATTACATTTCATGCAGAAATGGGTGTTGGAAAAACAACATTCATTAAAGAAATAGTAAAACAATTAGGTGTTAATGATAATTCAAGTAGTCCGACATTCTCATTGGTAAATGAATATGAATCTTCAACTGGTGAAATAATTTATCATTTTGATTTGTATCGTTTAAATAGTGAAGAAGAAGCTTACGATATGGGACTTGACGAATATTTTTATTCTGGAAATTGGTGCTTGATAGAATGGCCTGAAAAAACGCCGAATTTAATCCCAATTGATCATGCTGCAATTCACTTGAAAACATTAGAAAATGGAAAAAGAGAATTAATACTTATCAATTAAGTAAAAATATCAACCTCTTAACTTATAAGCACTTGCAAATTGTAAGATTATTTCCTAATTTGGCTAAACATAACTAAAAACCAACCATGTCAACATATAGTCCTTTTTCAAAAATGCAATTACTTCCTCAAGAAGAAAAATTAGAAATTGCAAGACACAAAAGTGAATTATTTATTGGAGTCCCAAAGGAAACTTCTTATCAAGAGCGACGTATTTGCCTAACTCCGGATGCTGTTGGATCATTAGTTTCTCACGGACATAGAGTTATGATTGAAGCTGGTGCTGGAGAAAGTTCTAGTTATTCAGATAAAGATTATAGTGAAGCGGGGGCAGAAGTTACAAATGACACTAATAAAGTTTTTGGTTGCCCAATGATTTTAAAAGTAGAACCACCTACTCTAGTTGAAATTGATATGATGAATCCACAAACGATTGTGATTTCAGCAATTCAGTTAAAAACCCAAAAGAAAGCCTATTTTGAAGCATTAGCACTAAAAAGAATTACAGCTTTAGCATTTGAGTTTATAAAAGATGAAGACGGTTCATATCCAGCAGTAAAATCTTTGTCAGAAATTGCAGGGATTGCATCGATACATATTGCTGCTGAGTTAATGATTAACCAAAGTATTGGTAAAGGTTTATTATTTGGAAACATAACCGGTGTTCCTCCTACAGAGGTTGTTATTTTAGGAGCAGGAACAGTTGCAGAATATGCTGCACGTACTGCAATTGGTCTTGGCGCTAATGTGAAAGTTTTTGACAATTCAATTACTAAGTTAAGACGACTACATAATACTTTAAATCAAAGAATTTTTACTTCAACCATACAAGAAAAAGGATTATTAAAAGCTTTACGTCGTTGCGATGTAGCAATTGGAGCAATGCGAGGAAAAAACAGAACACCTATTGTAGTTTCTGAAACAATGGTCGAAAACATGAAAAAAGGTGCAGTAATTGTCGATGTTAGTATTGATACTGGAGGCTGTTTTGAATCATCAGAAATCACAACACATGAAAAACCAACATTTATAAAAAATGGTGTTATTCATTATTGTGTTCCAAATATCCCCTCACGCTACTCCAAAACCGCTTCTATGTCTATCAGTAACATCATTTCTCCTTTTTTATTACAAATTGCTGAAGATGGAGGAATTGAAAGCGCTATACGTTGCAATAGAGGGTTGAAAAATGGTATTTATTTCTATCATGGTCTTTTAACGAACAAAGCAATTGGTGATTGGTTTAACATTGAACATAGAGATATTAATTTGTTGGTTTTTTAAAAGAAAACATAGACTAAGTCCAATAAAAAACTAAATTTGTACAAAAATTATCAAATGAAGTTTAAGTTTAGATTAGCCTATTACCTTTTTGGATTAATGTTAGGTCTTTTTTTTGTAGTATATTTTTTAGGCGCAAAAGCAGATGCTAAAGGTGTTGAATTTTGTTACTTGCCAAATTGTAGAGCATTAAAGGATATGAGAAGTAAATCTTTTCATTATTCAGATGCTGCCAAAAACACTTTAAATGAAGGTTGGGTAACTGCTGATGATGTTAAAAAAAGCATGCAATATGGAGATATTGATTTTTCTAAAAGTAATATCCCTTCAAAAAACGGAAAAATTTACATCATAGAAGGTAAAACTTCTCAAAATGAAGTGATTATCTTAAAAGTAGCAAACAGCAGCACTAGAGCGACTTTAGAATCAATAGAAAAAAAGTGATTTTTTATTTAAAAAACACTTGTAAATATAAATAATGAGTGTATATTTGCACTCGCATTACGGTAATAGTAAAGCATTTTATTGGGGCGATTAGCTCAGCTGGTTCAGAGCACCTCGTTTACACCGAGGGGGTCGGGGGTTCGAACCCCTCATCGCCCACTCCCAATTCAAAAAAAAATCCTACATTTCTGTAGGATTTTTTTTGTTTTGATTAATATTTATTTTCTTTATATTTGAAATTAAAGATAAAGCTTTTTTGCCGATGAAAGTAACGCCTGAACATAATGAACGAATTGCAAAAATGACTTTTGCTTCAGTTTATCCACACTATATTACTAAAGTGGAGAAAAAAGGAAGAACAATAAGTGAACTACATCAAGTTATCGAATGGCTTACTGGCTTTGATGAACAGAAACTACAAGAACTGATTGATGACAAGGTTACTTTTGAAGTTTTCTTCCAAAAAGCAAGTTTAAATCCAAATGCACAACTCATTAAAGGAGTTATTTGTGGTTATAGAATTGAAGAAATTGATAACGATTTAACCAGACAAACTAGATATCTAGACAAACTAGTTGATGAATTAGCAAAAGGTCGAAAAATGGAAAAAATATTGAGAAATATATAAAATTATATTTATTTAAAATATAAACTCATAAAAAATCCCTCAACTGAGGGATTTTTGTTTTTCAACTTTCTTCTACT
>JBEDTP010000070.1:0-5717 GCA_040119075.1 Flavobacterium sp. | reverse complement strand
TAAAAAAAAGTTTACACGTGAATTTTCATTAACATATAAAAGAGTAGCAAAAACTCCCATTAAGACCAACTCAATTCCAAAAATTAAAAAATAAACAAACTCTTCTTGGGACTCAGTATCCAAAACATTCATAATACTTATCATTAAATAAATTAAAAAAAATAAAATAATTAAAAAGGACATATCCGTTTTGTTAATTGTTTTTCTTTTTAACATATTAAAAATATCTTGAATTAAAAAAAACAAAACCACAACATATGGTGTTAAATATATAATTAGTCCAAGTAAATAATAATCCTTAATATTAATTAAGTAGAGCATATCACCCACAAAAAAAGTAAAGAGCGAAATTAAAAACCAAAAATTAATCTTTCCTTTTGATGCAAAATAATAATAAACAAATATAGAAGGAATAATCATAGGCTTAGTCATTAAACCTAAATACTCATTACCTACTATAACTGAAAAAAAATAAAGGACTCCTGCGAGACCAAAAAGAATAATAGACGGATTTATTTTACCCATTAATTAACTTATTAAATTCTATTTCATTAATAATTTTCACTCCTAACTTATTTGCTTTCTCTAATTTTGCTGGACCCATATTATCGCCAGCTATAACATAATTTGTCTTCGAAGAAATTGAACTTCCAACTTTTCCTCCGTGATCTTCAATCGCTTTTTTAAGCTCATCCCTAGAATATAATTCAAATACACCAGACACAACAAAAATTTGATTTTCTAGAACATTTGAAATAAATGTACTGTTTTTTTCATTCATTTCAAGCTGAATTCCTTTATTTTTGAGTCTATTAATGATTTCAATATTCTTTTCATTTTCAAAAAACAAAACAACACTTTGAGCAATTTTCTCTCCTATCTCTTCTACCAACATTAAATCCAACAATGTTGCATTAGCTATTGCATCAATATTTTGATAATGTTTTGCCAACTTTTTAGCAACAGTTTCACCAACATATCGAATTCCTAAAGCATATAAAACACTTTCAAATGGAATCTTCTTTGAGGCTACAACACCGTTAATTAAATTCTCGGCAGACTTTTCCGCCATTCGCTCTAAAGGGATTATTTGTTCTTTCGTTAAATCATATAAATCAGCATAATCCTTTATTAACCCAGCATTAAAAAGCAAAGCAACTGTTTCGCCACCAAGCCCATCAATATCCATTGCTTTCCTTGAGATAAAGTGTTGAATTCTACCAATTATTTGAGGCGGACAACCATAAAAATTTGGACAATAATGATTTGCTTCCCCTTCTGTTCTTACCAACTCCGTATCACATTCAGGACAATGTGTAATATAGTTAACTTGTTCTGAATATTCTTTTCTTTTACTTAAATCAACCGAAATAATTTTAGGAATAATCTCACCTCCTTTTTCAACAAAAACAGTGTCATTTAATCGAATATCTAATTTTTCAATTTGATCTGCATTATGAAGCGAAGCTCGCTTTACAATTGTTCCAGCCAATTGAACTGGCTCTAAATTTGCAACAGGTGTAATTGAACCCGTTCTTCCAACTTGATATGAAATTGAGTTCAAAACAGTACTAACTTGCTCTGCTTTAAACTTATACGCCATTGCCCAACGTGGAGATTTAGCAGTATAACCTAACTCTTCTTGATGAAAAACTTCATTAACTTTCACCACCACCCCATCTGTTTCATAGGGCAAATTTTGCCTATGTAAATCCCAATAATTTATAAATTCAAAAACTTCATCAATATTTCTTACATGTTTTGAATGTTCAGGAACTTTAAATCCAAGACTTCTCGCTAATTCTAACCCTTCAAACTGAGTGTCTACCACCTTTTCGTCTGTAATAATTGAATACAATAAACATTCTAATGGACGTTTTGCTACTTCAGCGCTATCTTGCAGTTTTAAACTTCCAGAAGCTGTATTTCTTGGATTTGAATAAGGTGTTTCTCCTATTTCAATTAATTCTTGGTTCATCTTTTCAAAACCTTCGAGAGGCAAAATAATTTCACCCCTAATTTCGAAAAAAGTAGGGTAATTGCCATTTAGCTTTAAAGGAACTGATTTAATAGTTCTAATATTATTCGTCACATCATCTCCTTGAAAACCGTCTCCTCTAGTTACTGCCTTTTTTAAAATGCCATTTTCGTAAGTAATACTAATTGAAGCGCCGTCGTATTTTAACTCACAAACATATTCTAAATGAACATCTCCAAGAACCTTTTGGCATCTTTTTTCCCAATCCAATAAATCTTCTTTAGAATAAGAATTATCTAAAGAATACATTCTAAATTTATGTTTTATCGTTTCAAAATTCTTTGTAATTGTTCCTCCAACACGTTGTGTAGGAGAATTTACGTCAAAAAATTGCGGATTTTGATCTTCTAGGTCTTGTAATTGCTTCAATTTAGCATCAAAATCAAAATCAGAAATTGTTGGTTTATCCAATACATAATAATTATGATTATGCATTTCTATTTCTTTTCGCAACGATTGAATTGACTCCAATATATTCATATAAAACTATTATTTATTTTGCCAGCAACGTTTCAAATTTACTAAACAATTCTCCTTTACTTATTATTCCTCCTTTTTTGATGATTTCGAAAAGAGATTCATTTCTTCCTTTTGAAATGTCTTTTTTACCTTGTTGGATTTGAACCGAATCGGAAAAAATGTTTTCACTTAACCAGTTAATTCCGTCAGCCGATAAGAAATCGGTAGAAGGATCGGTAGAGTTTATAACATAAGAATATACATTTGCATCTACACACTTAAATAGAAAAATGTAGTTTTTAGAGAAGTGATCAATAAATTTAACATTTGTCAATGCTTTATCCCAAATCATGTCTGAAAAGACATCAATTTCTTGCTCAGCAACTAAAGGCTTATTTGCTTTTAACTCGTCCCATTCTTTTTTATCAATAGATTGAGTTGCTAAAAAATTTATAAATTCTGGATGTAATTCTTCTAATTGTTCTTTGGTTAACCTTGCATATTTCATGTAAAAATCTCTTTTTATATTGAGGCATAGAATGTTAAAATCATAATTTCAATCTAATTCTACGATGTAAATATAAAAAAAAAGCTCCGCAAAGTGCGGAGCTTACTATTATTTTTGAAATTAAATTATGCTTGTTCAGCAACAATTTCATATGGTAATTCAACAATTACATTTCTGTGTAATCTTACGTTAGCATTGTATTTTCCAATACGCTTAACAACTCCACTTGAAATGAATTTTTTATCGATAGCGTGACCGTTACTTGCTAATACTTCAGCAATGTTTGCATTAGTCACAGATCCGAATAATTTTTCACCACCTGCTTTTACAGCAATTTTAATTTCAAGAGCTTTTAATGCTTCAGCAATTTTGTTTGCATCATCAACTAATTTTTGCTCTTTGTGTGCTTTTTGTTTTAAGTTCTCAGCTAATACTTTTTTAGCAGATGGAGTTGCTAATGAAGCAAATCCTTGAGGAATTAAATAATTACGACCATAACCGTTTTTTACAGTAACGATATCATCTTTAAATCCTAAATTTTGAACGTCTTGTTTTAAAATAAGTTCCATGTTGTTGTCCTTTTTGTTATTAGAAGTTAGTCTCGCTTAATGCGAGACAACAACTATATTGTTTTTATTATTTTAATAAATCGGCCACGTATGGCATTAAAGCTAAATGACGAGCTCTTTTAACAGCTACAGAAACTTTTCTTTGGTATTTTAAAGAAGTACCTGTTAAACGTCTTGGTAAAATTTTACCTTGCTCGTTTACAAACTTTAATAAGAAATCAGCATCTTTATAATCGATATATTTAATACCTGATTTTTTAAAACGACAATATTTCTTTTGTTTGTTAGTTTCAATATTTAATGGCGTAAGATATCTAATCTCTCCGTCTTTCTTTCCTTTTGCAGATTGCTCTAATGTAGACATAACTTAGTTTGATTTAGATTTTAATTTTTCTCTTCTTCTTTCTGCCCATGAAATAGCGTGCTTGTCTAATGACACGTTTAAGAAACGCATAATACGCTCTTCACGTCTTAATTCAGTTTCGAAAGCAATAATAATATCAGCTGGCGCTTGAAATTCAAATAAGTGATAAAAACCACTTTTTTTGTGTTGGATTTCGTAAGCTAATTTTTTTAAGCCCCAATCCTCTTTTGATACCATCTTTGCTCCTCTAGAAGTAAGAAAATCTTCAAACTTACTTACTGTTTCCTTTACCTGTACTTCAGATAAAACGGGATTCAAGATGAAAACAGCTTCATAATGATTCATAATATGAGTATTTATTGTTAAATTGGGTGCAAAAATAGATAAATTATTCATACTAACAAAGCTCAATACAAATATTTCACACTTTTAAATTAATTAACTTGTTTTATTAAGTTTTTTACTATACATTTAACCTACTAAAATCAGATGTCTTATGAAGTTGAATTGTATAGTTGTTGATGATAGCGCCATTCAAAGAATGACCATTACCAAGCTCGTAAATGAATCGGCTAATTTAAATTTAGTAGGTGATTTTGCAAATGCTCTCGAAGCAAAGAACGCAATAAACAACAACTCTGTTGATTTAATTTTCTTAGATATTGAAATGCCATTAATAAATGGCTTTGATTTACTTGACGGTTTAAAACTAAAACCTCAAATTGTTTTCATAACTTCAAAAGCAGATTACGCAGTTAAAGCCTTTGATTATGAAGCAACTGATTTTCTACAAAAACCCATTTCAAAAGATCGTTTTTTAAAAGCGGTAAAAAAAGCGTTAGAATTACACCAATTAAGAAATGAAGTTCCAGAAGATCACGGAGAAGCTATTATTATTAAAAGTAACCTAAAAAAATTAAAAATTTATACTACTAAAATTAAATGGGTTGAAGCTTTTGGCGACTACATCAAAGTAATTACTGATGAAGATAGCCACTTAGTTTTATCTACAATGAAAGCCTTTGAAAAAGAATTACCCGAAGGGAAATTTGTAAGGGTTCATAAGTCTTATATTGTAAATTTAGAACGAGTTGAAAAATTCAATAGTAAATTTGCTGAAATTGGTAAAACCAAAATACCAATTAGTAGAAACAAAAAAGAGGTTATTTCTGAAGCTATTGAAAACCTTTAATAATTATCAACATTTACAGTAACTCGTATTGATCTGTATTGAGCAATTGCATCAAAACTCATTAATATTTTATTGATTTTTTGCTTGCTGTTTCCTAAATGTGCACTTGAAGGTATTTTTATCAAAATTGTTCTGATAAATTCGTTTCTTATTTTACTAATTGCAGGTTCTTCTGGACCAAGAACTGTCATATTTAAACTTTGATTTAATACACTATACAACCACATAGAACCTTCTTTTAATTTCTCATAATCCTTATGCTTCAACGTAAGTTTTAACAACCTAACATAAGGTGGATAATTAAAGTTCTTTCGTTCGTAAATTTGCTCATTAAACATAGCCGCATAATTATTACTTAATACTTGTTGCAATGTGTTATGAAAAGGATTATATGTTTGAATCATTACTTTTCCATGCAAATCTTTTCTTCCTGCTCTACCTGAAACTTGAACTATCATTTGAAAAGCTCTTTCGTAAGCTCTAAAGTTGGGCTGATTTAACAGATTATCAGCATTTAAAATTCCAACTAAAGTCACTTTATCAAAATGAAGTCCTTTAGCTAACATTTGTGTTCCAACTAAAATATC
>JBEDTP010000069.1:0-5756 GCA_040119075.1 Flavobacterium sp. | reverse complement strand
ATTAAAATGTATCGAGAACATGTATTTATAAAAAATTTTTCTTAGCTAAATTTGGTAAATCATCATAATCTTCATTTATGAGCGCTTCTTTTTTAACTCTTGATCATTTTTTAATCTGCTTTTCCTTTTCTATAGCTAAATTAATATCTGTAAACTCACAATAAAAAACCAGTTCAACAGGTCTTCTTTTAGAAGTATAACAATCTTTGTAAAATCCGCTTTGGTGTTGAAAAAGTCTTTGTGATAGATTACTCGTAACACCTGTGTAATAAGATTTGTCACTGCATTTTAATATGTATACAAATGATTGTTGCATGTTTTTCTTATTATTTGTTTTTAAATCACAACTTCTCGATACTATTTCACCAATCCAAAACTATCATTTTCGATTACTAAAATCACTCGAAGTGACGGTTGTAATGTAAATTTGTTATAAAACGACTTATCTTCCTTTACGTCAGTTCTAGTGTTTTAATAAATGCGAATAGCAATTTTATTAAAATATATCAAGAAGTTTTGTTCAAGCCTTAACGTAAAAATACAATTCTTTTTACACTACGCAAAATAATTGCGTAGTAACACATAACCTTTGCTTCAACAAACAAAGGAAGTATGTCTGGCATATCGAGGAAATGTGTCAGACAAGCGAAATAAAAAATTAATTTTACAATTATGAATACAAGAATTAACGGTAACGAAATTTTAGACTTAGGTTATCCTGAAGGAAGCGTAATAGGTATTGCATTACGAATTAATAATAAAAGAACAGGGTTTACTAGAGAAGAAATGCTCGAAAACTATATAAAAATATTAAAAACCCCTGAAGATTATATTGAAGATGAATTATTTGGAAAATTAGCTATTGCTTTAATTGAAAAAGCAAATGAAAAACCAGAGGATTTTATAACCTTAAATCCAAATCCAGAGAAGTATGCTTTATATGGTGAAAATCAAATAGAAGAAGGTGCTAGAAAACAAATGGATATTGCGATGCAATTACCTGTTACTGTTGCTGGAGCTTTAATGCCAGATGCTCATCAAGGATACGGTTTACCAATTGGAGGTGTTTTAGCTGCTAAAAATGCAATAATTCCATATGGTGTTGGTGTAGATATTGGTTGTAGAATGGCGCTTTCAATTTATGATATTCCAGAATTATTTTATTATGAGAATGAAGATAAATTTAAACGTGAATTAATTGCACACTCAAAATTTGGAGCCGGACACGGTTTTCAAGGACAATACAAGTCAGATCATGAAGTATTAGAAAGTAAACAATTTACAGACCATACTTTTATTAAAAATTTAAAGGATAAAGCTTGGTCACAATTAGGTAGTTCTGGAGGAGGAAACCACTTTGTAGAATTTGGTGTAATTGAATTCAGTCAAGCTGATGAAGTGTTAGGAATTCCAAAAGGTAAATACGTAGCTTTATTAACGCATTCTGGTTCAAGAGGTTTTGGAGCTACCATTGCCGGTCATTATACTAAATTAGCAAAAGACGTATGCAAATTACCAGAAATAGCTAAAAACTTAGCTTATTTGGATTTAGAAAGTGAATTGGGACAAGAATATTGGATAGCGATGAATTTAGCCGGAGATTATGCGTCTGCTTGTCATGAAGTAATTCATAACAAAATGGAAAAAGCGCTGGGTGCAACCGTTTTAGCCAAAGTAGAAAACCACCATAATTTTGCGTGGAAAGAAATCTACAATGGAGAAGAAGTAATTGTGCATAGAAAAGGAGCAACACCCGCAGCAAAAGGCGTTATGGGAATTATTCCAGGAAGTATGACGGCACCTGGGTTTTTAGTTCGTGGAAAAGGTGAGGAGCAAGCCATAAATTCAGCTTCTCATGGAGCTGGAAGACAAATGAGTAGAACTCAAGCTATTAAAACCATTACTAAAAACGAAATGCAAGCCATTTTAAAAGATAATGGTGTAACGTTAATTGGCGCAGGAAAAGATGAAGCGCCTATGGCGTACAAAGATATTCACCAAGTAATGGCTGCACAAACCGATTTAGTAGATGTAATTGCACAATTTACACCGAAAATGGTACGAATGGCTGATGATGGAAGTTTTGAAGATTAAACAAAAGACAGGTATTTATACCTGTCTTTTTATATCTGTTTTTTTATTAAATTTGAAGGAATAATATTATGAAAAATAAAATACTAGAAAAACTAAAGGAGATCGAACTTGAAAAAGGAATAGAAATCCTTTATGCAGTTGAATCAGGAAGTAGAGCCTGGGGTTTTGCTTCTCCTGATAGTGATTATGATATACGTTTTATATACAAACACGATTTGGACTATTATTTATCCTTATGGGAACAAACCGATGTAATTGAGTTTATGACTGCAGATGATTTGGATGGTTCGGGTTGGGATGTACGTAAAACCGTAAAACTATTAGCCAAATCTAACGCATCTTTGTTAGAATGGATATTTTCTCCAGTAGTGTATTATGAAAATGAAGCGTTTATGACCCAAATACGAACCTTGGCTTTAGATTGTTTTTCACCTGTGGCTTGTTTACATCATTATTTAGGAACGACTAAGAATTTTATGGGCGTTTGTGAGCAAGAAGAAGTAAAGCTAAAAAGTTATTTCTATGCCTTGCGAACCGCTTTAGCAGGAAAATGGATTATAGAACGCAACACCTTTCCACCAGTTGATTTTATGGAATTGTTACCTATTGCTCCACAAAATATTCAAGAAAAAATAAAAGAATTACTAAACATAAAAACCAACCAAGACGAAAGTTATTTACACACAAAAGAAGAGTTAATAACGACTTTTTTACAGGAAACGGTGCAGTTTAACAAAGAGAATGCTGCCGGGTTGCGAAGTGGGAAGAAAATGAATGTTGTATTGGATACTTTTTTTAAAAAAAACATTAATTAATATTAGAGTATGAAAATTTTACATATTACAGATTTACATTATACAGATTCGATGGGAAGTCTAACTAAACAAAATAATTTAATTAAAAATTTCCTAAGCGATATTAATAAAAATATTGCATCAATTGATTTTGTTGTTTTTAGTGGAGATTTAGTAAATTCAGGTGATAACTTCTCAATTTTTAATAAAGCAAAAGATGAGTTTATTGATAAAATTCTTGAAATATTAAATTTAAATAAAATTAATTTTTTTATATGTCCAGGAAATCATGATGTAAATAGAAAGAATGTTTCAGATTCTCTTGTTAAATTTTTAGATGAAGAAATTAACAATAACAATGATTTAAATAATTTCTTTAAAAATAAGTCCTTAGATTTAGATAAAAGCTTTTTACCTCTAGATAACTATTATAGATTTATTGAAGAATTTTATGAAGCTAGTCAAAATGATTATTTTTCTGATAGAATGTTTTCAACACATATTAGAGAATATAAAGGTAATAAAATTGGATTTGTATGCATAAATTCATCTTGGAGAGCAATAGGAAAAAAAGATGATAATAACTTGTTATATCCATTGGCTAAGATTGATGAGGCTTTGGACAAAATTATAAATTGCGAAACAAAAATTTTAATACATCATCATCCAATTAGTGATTTTAAGCCTTTTAATAAATATGATTTAGAAGATTTGATTCATAAAAGATTTGATTTTATATTTAGTGGTCACATACATAAAAATGCTTTAAGTCTAGAATTAACGCATAATGAGGGAGTTGTTAAAATTGGTAGTTCAGCAAGTTTAACTTTTGATAATGATTCTCAAATAGGATATTCAATAATTGAAATTAATGATATTGAATTACAAGGTGTGTCAAGTTTCAGATTATATGATCAAAAAAATGAATGTTTTTATTCGCTTGAAGACAAAAAATTTGAAATACCATCATCTCAATTAAAAATTGAACAAAATCGTTTAAGAAAAAATATTAGAAAACGATTTTTTGAAGAACTGGAAGATTCTAAAAGCTTATTTGTTGAAAATGAAAATGATTCTAATGGTAAAAATCTTTTGGAATTAAGTACTGATCCAGTTTTAAGAATCAAATCTCAATCAGAAATAGTAAAAGATGAAGATAATATTCAAACTGATTTTGGTTGGTCTGAATTCCATAAATTTGAGAGTGATTATATAGTATTTGGAAAAGATAAATGTGGAAAAACAATATTACTCAAAAAAATTGAATTAGAATTATTAGATAATTATTCTCTACATAATTACATACCTTTTTATATTGACTTAAAAGAATGGCATAATTCAGATAAAAAGTTTGATTTTATAAAAGAATTTTCAAAATATTATTATTTAAATAAAGCAGAAGGGGCTAAGTTACTTGAAGAAAAAAAAATAGTTATTTTAATAGATAATTATCATATTAATAATCAAGAACTAAAAAAGTATATTGAAGGTTTTGTCACATTACATGAAAAAATTAGATTGATAATCTGTTCTATTGATTCTATAGTTAATACATTTGATAAGAATGTAATTGACGGTAGAACATTAAATAAATTGCATTTTCATAGACTTAGGAAAAAGCATATAAAAGAACTAGCAGGAAAAAATACAAATTTATCTGACGAGAAACAAGATCAAATAGTTGATAAAATTGATAACATTTTTAATAAATTATCAATACCTTTCAATTATTGGACAGTCTCAGTATTTTTATGGATTTTTAAAAAAGACTTGAATGCTAATTTCCATAATGATGTTGATTTAATCAATCTTTACATTGAAAGGTTAATTGAAAAAGAACAATTGACTTTAAATAAATCATTATTTACTTTTTCAAATTACAAGAAATTGTTAGCGCATATTGCACATTTTTTACTCACAAATCATCACGATAATTCTTATTATGCAAAATATTCTGATTTTATATTTTTTATAGATAGTTTTTTAGAAAAAAACCCTAGATATAGAGTAAATTCAAAAGAAGTATTTGAATATTTAGATTCCAAAGGGATTTTTAAGAAAAAAGGAGATAACTATTATTCATTTAGATTAAATGGTGTTTTTGAATATTTTATTGCATATTATATGACTTTAAACAGTAAGTTTTTAAAAGAAGTTATAAAAGATGAAAATTTTTATTTATCATTTACAAATGAATTTGAATTATATGCTGGGTTTAATAGGGATGATATTAAATTCTTAAAGAAAATATATAAAAAAACTAAGAAAATATTTGAACCAATTAATGAGACTTATAATTTAACTGAGAGTTCTCCTGATGCTTTATTAGTAAGTAAACTTCTTGAAGCAAGAGATTTCAGTGATATGATTGAAAAATTTACAAAAAGATTAAAAGACGGTTTAACTGAAGAAGAATTAGATAAAATAGATGAAGAATTAATAAATGAGTTAGGGATAGATGATACTAATAGTGAGGTAAAAACTAAACAAATAAAATTAATTAATAACTCAGCTGAATCACTTGAGAGTAGTCTATCAATTTTAGGCAAAGTTTATAAAAATGTTGATGATATAACAGACGTTAATCTTGTATATGAAATTTTTGATTATATAATTGATAACTCTATTTTATGGAGTTTTAAATTGATTGATGAATTTAAAGAAATTGATCTTTCAGATGTTTTTAGTGGTAAAACTGACTTAGAAGCAAAAAGTCTATTAAAAATTTTAACAAATTTTATCCCAACATTAGTTCAAGTTAGATTAAATGAAATGATTGGTCATAATAATTTGGAAAAAATTATTTTAGAAAGATTAGCAGAGGCTAAAAAAGATCCTAATAATAATCAATTTAAATTATTTCTTTTA